>JBGOWL010000044.1:0-8381 GCA_041478585.1 Dehalococcoidia bacterium
CCGGCAGCCGCGAGCGTCCGGCAGCCGCGAGCGTCCGGCAGCCGCGAGCGTCCGGCAGCCGCGAGCGTCCGGCAGCCGCAAGCGTCCGGCAGCCGCAAGCGTCCGGCAGGCGCAAGCGTAATCCATTGCGAGGTTAGCGTGGTACTCACATCACGCAACTCAGTGCAGCCGGATTTGCCTGCAATCACTTCTGTTCATCAGGGTGACGCTAGGTCAGTTCCCGCCCGGGTCACCATTCAGGATAAAAGGTAAAACCAGGGCTTTTGAGAAGACCTTTGCGTTAACACACTGAGAATATGGCTAGAGTTCTGTAGGGCGGCCAATGCTCCGAGCCTTCTTCTTCCTATGCCCTAGTCCTCCGCTTGGCTAGCTGCCACTTGGCCAGCAGACAGCCTTTGCCCACACCAGAGGCTGGACAGGTTAGGCACCTTAGATGGCTAAACCTACACAGCATCTACGTATGGTTCTCTGTCTCGTATCTGAGGATGGCATTCCTCAATACGTTACCAGCCACCGCCACTTCCGCCTTACTGCCCTTTGCTGATGGTGGCTGATAGCCTTCCGCCTCAGGGGAGGACGGCATTCTGTGTGAGCTGCACACTATCAGGGAGGATGACTGATACTCAACAGTAGGTAAGCTCTCGATCTGTACCACTTGCACTAACTGGACAAATGTTCAAGCCTACGAGCTAGCCCGGCTGCTCCACAAGGGGGATGGTAGTACCGAGTCACGTCAAATCTCGAAGAACCACCGGCTCGAAAAAGACTTCCTTTGGAATGACCCAAGCGCCTTCCAAGGCTGGACTCGGCAGCATGTGGAGAATGGTCATACCTCATCTAGTGCATGCGGTTTCCATCGTGTTAGAATGCCAGACATACTGTATGCTGTTTCGAAGCTGACGACGATTCGATAGAGGAGGGAGAAATGGTAGCTGAGAAATTCAGATTGGACGGCAAGGTGGCGGTCATAACTGGCTCCGGAAGAGGAATAGGCCAGGGAATTGGGCTTACCTTTGCTGAGGCTGGAGCTAGCGTGGTGTTCTCGGCAAGGACAGAAGGTGATATCCAGGCTAATGCAGAGAGGGCCAAGGCATTCGGAGTGCGGGCTATAGCCGTTCCCTGCGATGTCACAGACGACAGCCGACTGCAGGCGCTAGCGGCCAGGACCGTCGAGACTTTTGGCAAGGTCGACATTGTTGTGAACAACGCCGGAGGGGCGATGCCGAATCAGATTCCCAGGACAAACCGCAAGCGGTTCAACGAAGCCTTTGATTTCAATGTCACGTCGGCTTTCGGTTTCGCACGTGTTTGCTTGCCGCACTTAAAGGAGAGCAAAGGGTGCGTGATAAACATCTGCTCGGCGGCAGGACGCATTGTGCAACCTAATTTCAGTGTTTATGGTACGGTAAAGGCCGCCCTGGCTCATATGACAAGGCTCATGGCTTCCGAATTGGCACCAGACGTGAGAGTGAACGGCATAGCTCCTGGATCCATACTGACTGACGCCCTCAGAACCCTGTTGGATGAGCCGTCTCTACAGAAAATGTGCGACCGCACGCCAATGAAAAGACTCGGTGATGTGGAGGACATTGCCCTGGCTGCTCTATACCTGGCATCACCTGCAGCAAAGTGGGTGACAGGCAAGGTACTGGAGGTTGATGGCGGTATGGAGACTACCAATATGCCTTTCTAGCCAATCTTGAATGGGATTCAGGTTGAATCGCTTATTGGTTCTGTTCGATACAGGTTGGTGAATGGGTCGTTCGCCTCATGGTTCTCGCCTCTGCCAACCAGAACCGAACAGAACCAGCCCGATAGAAATGGGCCCCAGTCTAGTAAGACTGCCTCCAAGACGATATCATGCCAGCCTCAGCTTGGATACAAAGAGGAACAGCCTGGCAGACTGAACACTTCGTCATAAAGCGCAGTTGGATGCCATTTGAGCGGGTGGGACTGGCAGTTGTCTGTGAATACAGGTGACTGGTCTATGCTGATGGGCCAAGACTGCTCACAGCTTGGTGGTACAGGTAAACCAACTTGCAGTTGACCTCAATCTCATCCCCCGGTGTAGCGAATGGCACATCCACTCCGAACCGTTTTGTCAGCCTGCTATCGAAAACCGCCTGTGGGCATCTATTCCTAAGTTCCGTAACCAGGATGTTCAGGTTTTCGAGAGAGGACAGGCCCATCTTCGTTCCCAGAAACGAATAGTTGAAGTTACGTTGGAGAATCTCCACGCTAGGTTCCGACGATATCCGGTCATAGAGCCTCACAAAACCCTCAGTTTCGATGGACAGATCCTTGGTCTTCTCTTCAACTTTCCGCCAGATAGGAATGCCACCCGTCAGTGCTGTTGCGGGCAAACTTAACTTCATCCTGGTCCTTGTCGTCTCTTTCTCGGTTTGGCTTTGCGCTGTTCCCTTGAGTATCAGGAACAGACTCTTCGCCTCTATCACTCTCACCTGGCGACCTTTGTCCCAGAACACGATTTCCCCACCCCCCAGTTTCAGAGTGCATGCCCTGAACCTTACTGAAGAAGGCCTGCGAAGCTCCGAATCATTGCATACAATTGCCACAAGTCCCAGAGCTCTCAGGCTCTGAGCAATTGACTCTGCCGCTCGGCGGGTTTGATAATGGCCGACTATTCTCGGAATCTTCCCGGACAGGAGAATGCGTGTCCCGAGGAGGTCTTTGTTGACAATGGCTGCCACTCTCTCTACGATACCTGCCTCAAGCATTTGTGTCGGAGCTATTGCTACGTGCACAATGTCACTTCCAGCCATCAGCATGCCTACCTTGAGCCAGCAGGCCCATGCCACCATACCACGTTTCCAGCAAAATGGTAAAGAGCGATGTTGCAGAGGACATGTACTGAACGATCAGCCATCTTGTTGGAAGAAAGCAATGCGGTGATACAATATTTCGTGTCTATGCAGTAGTCTTCGCGGGGGAGGCAAAGTATGCAGGTACTGATTGTCTACGATTTGGTATTTGGTTTTTGGAAGATATTCTGCCCACCGGCGCGTTCCAGCAGGTATTCGAGAAGTCCTATGATCGCGTTTGGGGAGGCATTCAGGATCAAAAGCAAAACTCCTGCCGCCTTCGATTGGTAGGCTCTTAGGCCCCGCCAAAATCGTGTGGAGAACCTTCATGGCATGGGTCTCAAGATCAGCAGCGACCCCTTGTCGTCGCCACAGGTAAGGGTATAACCAATGCTCGGTACCCGCCATTGGCTGTAATAGCTTCAGCTTGCCTGCTGGGGTGATTCCGCGCTGCCCAAATGGCTGAAAAGGGAATCCCTAGCATATCCATCAAATCATGCCCTCAGTCTGTCCCACTTTCCCTGACGATCCACGCCAGGGTTACTCTGCCCCCAGAAAATCAGCCCGTCTGAGATTCTGGCATCCATGGCTCAGTAAGTGGTACAACTATCAGTAGCGATTTCGATCCAGGGGAATCCACTGGGTCCCGGGGGTACGATGTCAGCGGTCGAGGTCAGGAACTTGGTCAAGGTCTATGCTGGTACGGTCCAGGCTTTGGCGGGCATTGATCTTCAGGTTGAACCGGGTACCGTTTTCGCGTTACTCGGTCCCAACGGTGCTGGCAAGACCACCCTCATGAGAATCTTGACCACCCAGCTCAGACCCACTTCCGGAGAGGCACGCGTTTTCGGACTTGATGTAGTTCGTCGGGACGGGCAGGTCAGGAAAGTCATCAGCTACGTTCCTCAAGAGATGAGCGTCTGGACTGATATCAGTGGATTCGAGAATCTGCTCATCTACGCCAAGATCTACGGGCTCTCGGCCAAGCAGAGAAAAGCCGTCATCCAAGAAGCACTGGAAAGCATGGCCCTCAGTGGAGTGGCCCACAACCTGGTGAGGACCTACTCAGGCGGCATGGTAAGAAGGCTTGAGATGGCCTGCGCCACTTTGATCCATCCAAAGATACTGTTCCTGGACGAGCCGACTATAGGCCTGGACCCTTCGGCGAGGAAGGTAGTCTGGGATAAACTGGTGTCCTTCAAGCGAGACTACGGTGCGACAGTGTTCTTCAACACGCACTACATGGATGAAGCCGATCTCTATTCTGACCAGATAGCCATAATCAACCAAGGCAAGATTGTGAAGCTGGGCACGGCAGAAGAACTCAAGCGCTCTGTTGGAGGTGAGGTCATCCTGTTCAATCTGGCTGGTACCGAGATTGGGGCAGACGTCCTGGACGAGATCAGACAGTCGCGCCAAGTCAAGGATCTCCTCATCAGCAATTCGGAGCTCAGCGTGGTTGCTGACGATGCTGAAACGGCCTTGCCTGGCGTGGCTGCCATTCTGAGCAGGCGTGGAGTCCCAGTCAAGAAGATCTCGCTGAACAAGCCAACGCTGGACGACGTGTTCTTGAAGTATGCCGGAACAAGACTTGAGTCCGGCGGCAGGATCGGCGAGGTCAGAAGCGTCAGAAGAATGATTGGAAGAGGGTAGCGACGACGGATTTTCTTAGAAACCTCCTGGTCATGATCGAGCTGGAAGTCAGGAGGATGAGGCATTCCGGGACCGAGATCATAATCAGGGCTGTCCAGCCTGTCCTATGGCTTGTCGTGTTTGGGCCGATCATGGGCCACCTCAGGGCCATCAACACCGGGGGGATACCATACGTGGACTTCATCACCCCGGGTATCCTGATCCAGTCCAGCATCTTTGTGGCCATCTTCTATGGTCTGACTATTGTCTGGGAGAGAGACTCCGGCATCCTGAAGAAGCTTCTGGCTACGCCGGCCCCCCGATATGCCACGGTCATAGGCAGGTCGATGGCTTCGGGCGTAAGGGCGGTTTTCCAGGGTCTGGTTGTCATCCCCATTGCGCTAATTATCGGAGTCAGTTTTGTAGCGAACCCGCTGTATTTCATAGTGGCTTTCCTTATCATTTTCTTCGCCTCGGGAGGATTCGCTGCCCTCTCCATCATTATTGCCTCCTTCATGAAGAACAGAGAGACCTTCATGGGCATCGGTCAGGCCATAATCTTGCCGCTCTTCTTTGCCAGCAACGCACTCTACCCGACCGAGATCATGCCCTCTGTACTCCGCCATATAGTGACCTACAATCCCCTGAGCTACATGGTAGATGCCGTTAGAAGCCTCATCATCACAGGAGACTTGCACCAGCTTCCGATCGACATCCTGGCAATAGGTGTCTTTGATGCATTGATGTTTGGCATCGCCGCGCTGACGTTCAAAAGGATCATTGAGTAGACTCACGGACAAAATCCAAACCGCGGTCTTGACTGTACTCACCCAGTGACCTGGGCTTCTGACCAAGAGTGGACAATCGCTTTTAGCATTATATCCCAGTGTCAGGCCAATACATCCCATGGGCGACTAGGCAGCGTGGATTCATTGCTCAAGTGGTTTGTCTATTCAGTGCTTCTGCATCAACCACTATCGATTGCTGTGAGTTGTGTCTGCCATGTTAGGGATGGGGTTATCTTTCCACAGAGGGGATACCGCTGCTCGACCCTGGTGCCCTTGCGTTCTCGTCGGCGCATTGGGTAACATTCAATCGCGCGAATTCGGTCTTTCTTGGGGGGAGGCAGCTTTGCTTAGACTCAGAGTGAAGATCGAGCGTCGGCCTGATTGCCCGCCGTTGTGGTCGGCGCAGGACTGAGGTGAGGTGGTGGTGGGCTTGCTGACGATGATGTGGGGGTTCACGGCGCTGAAGGATGATGGGTGGCCAAGGATACCTGACAGCAGAAGCCTTCACCCTGTGGAGGGCTGGGAACAGTGCGCACAAGCCTTCGGGGGTCAGCTACAGAGTGATCTTCTGCGCCAACCCTGGCGAGCTTGGTCGAATTCGGCAATAATCGCTTCTATTTCACTGGGAGGAAGGTCAGAATATGCCACCTTGCACTGGTTGTCCCACCAATCACGGCATTGCGGCGACACAGGGCAACTGGCAGAAGTGTAAGCATTGATCAGGCAGCAGGCATCGAGGTATTGGCCGAGCTTGTTGAATGTCGTCCCGAGCATAGACTCGTAGTGAAAATTCTTTTTCAGGTACACTCTTCCCATGTCTATTCCCCCCCCTTAGTGGCTGGTCTGGGCAACCGGATAGACTAGAGAACAAAAGAACCGACCCGCTCTGGGTCGGTTTCACTATTAGCTCCCCACGGCCCAAGTGACCATGTACAGGCAGTGGCTCGTTGCTTTCCCAATAATGCTCGATTGATGCCGGCTCTTCTGTTTCCTTGGTACTCTCTAATTACATTAGTCGTACAACTCGGCCATCACCCCTCAAGGTGAATTGGGGCAAAGAGCGGGGTGGGTTTTACACGGCGGCTATGGTCGGACGGCGATGACAACGACGGTGGTGGTGGAGTCGGAGGTGGGGGTCGCGACAAGGCACGCGGGTTTGGGTTACTTGCATGACAAACTATGAGGGCGGACATCTCTGCCACCCTCATAGTTTTCTGAACACGCTGCTTTGTATCCAAGTTGAGATTGGGGGTAATCAAGCTCTGGGGATTGCACCCGTATTATTGTCATCCAACACTTACCCCCACATACTTTTTTTCTAACCCTATTAACCCTGAATGCCGGAGAAGCACAGTGCAGCATGGAAATTGGTCTCAGAAATGCAGAGTTAATAGGGTTAGTGTTTTAGAATGGGGGGTACTGGAAGTCCACCCTGCAAGAGGTTGGCAGCTGGCTCCCCCACTATTGCCTTACAGTGAGCTCACTAGCCACCTCACTCATTGGTGATCTCCCAGGTGATTTCCCAACAGCAGGCTCCGCTTAGGAGTACTTCTCAGCAATCTCGCCGGCGATGGGCAATTTGAACTTCTCCCCCTGGTAGGCCTTGACCATGAGCACGACCCACAGTATAACAGCGAGTGCCCAGAGAATCCAGTTAAATATGTAGAACACAAGATGGATGTGACCTATGCTGCCAAGGATAGAGAGCAGGATGCTTACCACGGTGAATGCGCCGAAGGTTACTATCGACTGCACTGCGTGAAAGCGAACGAACTTGTTCTCTTTCTCGATGAGTATGAATATCAAACCAGTTATCCAGCCTACCAGGTAGCAGAGCAGCCCCGCGACATTCGGCTCCAGCGTGTTGGTACTGCCGGCACGTTTGGGAGTCTCTCCGCTAAGCAGAGCTCCACACTTTGAACAGTTCTTATTGTCCCCGGTGTTCTCAGTTCCACACTTGCTGCAGTAGACCTTGCCCCCTATCTGCTTCGGAGTCTCTGCAGAAAGGGATGCACCGCACTTCCTGCAATACTGGTTGCCTTCGGCATTCTCTGTTCCGCACTTAGGACACAACATGTTGCCCTCCTTCAGACTTGAGCCTATTTCTTGAGGATGCGCATTGTCTCCAGGACACCAGCGGCAGCCGCAACAAACCCTCCACCCATAGATACATAGAGTCCGCTGCCAGCATCGACATTGTGGTCATCTAAGTATATCATAGTCTGGAAAACCAGAACTAATGCAATGATGCTCAAAACAATGATGAGCACGCTCCAAGCTCCTGGCGTGCCACCACGGGCCAGCAACAGGGCCAATATCAAGAAAGCTCCCAAGGCAAGCACAACAGGTCCCGCTGAGTTCTGAAGCCCTAGAATATCCGGGCCAGGGATCACTTCCCATGCCAGAAATCTCCCAGACACAGAAGCACTGCTCCAATCCCAACAATCAAGACAACAGGGTCACGTTCTATTAGGGCGGCGGCCGAAACCCACCATTGCGAAAACTGGGTCTGTCCTTTCGTTCCTCCTGCATCAACAGCACCCCACATGAAACACAGAAGCCGCTTCCTCCCGGGATCTTTGCCCCACATTTGTTGCAGTACACCCCTGGTTACCTTCTTACTGCTAGTACGCCGCAGTCATCTTACATCATTACTCAAGCGAGGCCAATTTCACGATAGTATTACCTAGGCTGTAGTGTGTCAATTGTTGAGGAATTGACCATTGGTTCACGAACAAAAGGGACAGAAGCTGTACCTGAGAACACCAGTTGTGTCCATCGACAAGAACAGCCCATCCCAAAGTGAACTCGTGCCGCAATAGTGCACTCACCCTGCTCACAAACCTAGCCTGGACAAGAGGCTAGACTGCCTTCTTCTCACCCCACCAACACCTTCTTGTACTTCAGCTCACCAGCCTCAATGACGATCTTCACTGCTAATTGTGTACTTCTACAGGCTGTCGCCTTTGTATCCAAGCTGAGGTCAGGATGCCATCGTCCTGCAGATGGTCTTACCTAGACTCTTGGAGCACGTGCTGGCTGCCAGGGCGGGAGACTAGGGAGCTATCGTAACCTCAAGCAGTATCTCGATTTTCCGCTGTCGAAAAGTCATGTATGGTGGAACTGGGGTTACGATAGG
>JBGOWL010000252.1:0-3085 GCA_041478585.1 Dehalococcoidia bacterium
AAGGTCCTCAATGCTGCCTTCACCTCGGGTGATTCTGTGCAGGATGTCCAGCATCTTGGGGATGCCTGCACGACAGGGCACACACTTGCCACAGGACTCATCTTTGGTGAATTCGAGGAAAAACTTGGCCATATCGACCATGCAGCTATCTTCATCCATGACGATGAGGCCGCCGGAGCCCATAATGGCCCCTAGGCTGGTGACGGACTCGTAGTCCACTGGAGTGTTTATGTGTTCGATGGGGATGACTCCCCCAGACGGGCCTCCAATCTGTACAGCCTTGAAGTGCTTATCTCCGGGGGGGCCAGCGCCGATATCAAAGACTATATTTCCCAACGGGGTTCCAACGGGGACCTCCGCAATTCCGGGGTAGTTTATCTTGCCGACTAAACAGAAGGTCTTCGTCCCTGCGTTTGGGCCAACACCGATACTCTTGTACCAGTCTCCCCCCTTTAAGATTATCTGATGAACGATGGACCAGGTTTCCACGTTGTTGATGGTAGTGGGTTTGCCAAAGAGACCTTTGTTGGCTGGGAAGGGTGGCCTTTGGCGGGGGTTGCCGCGCCTTCCTTCAAGAGAAATGAGGAGGGCAGTCTCTTCACCGCAGACGAAGGCACCCGCACCGGGGAATATGTCGAGATTGAAACTGAAGTTGGTGCCTAGAATATTCTCACCCAGCAGTCCATATTCACGGGCCTGACGGATGGCGTGGCTGAGAGTCTCGATGGCTAAGGGGTATTCCGCACGTACGTAGGCATATCCCTGGCGGACGTTGCCAATGGTGTAGGCCCCAATAAGCATGCCTTCGACTACTGAATGGGGGTTACCTTCGAGGACGGAGCGGTTCATGAACGCACCAGGGTCACCCTCGTCTCCATTGCAGACCACAAACTTCTCATCTCCAGGGGAATTGCGAACGAAGCCCCACTTGCGGGCTGTGGGAAATCCTGCTCCACCTCGCCCCCTGAGCCCTGATTTATTGACCTCCTCCAAAACCTGATCAGGCTTCATCTCGGTAAGCGCCTTGATCAAAGCCCGGTACCCGTCATATGCGATGTATTCCTCAATGCTCCATGGCTCGATCAGGCCATGAAGAGACAGCACTTCTCTTCTCTGTCTATTGTAGAAATCCACCTCGTGGTTTGATCGGAACACTTTGCCGGTGACGGGGTCTACATACGAGAGTCTATCTACGATCTCGCCACCAAGTATATGTGTCTTCACAATCTCATCTACGTCCTCTGGCTTTACCTGAGTGTACAATATGTCGCCAGGCGTGATCGTTACATGAGGTCCTCCTTCGCAGAGACCCCGGCAGGCGACTCCTACCACGTTAACACGACCACGAAGTCCCCTTCTATTGACAATATCCCGGAAGGCTTCTTCCACCTTTTCGGCACCTGCAGCGTTGCCGCAAGTCTCTCTGCAGACTAAGACATCAATCTGGGGTGCCTCTCTAATCTTGGTGTAATCAGTATCCTCTCGCACCATAAGGCGAGGTCGTACCCGTTCTTTGATTTTGTCTAGAGCTTTCAAGGAGTCGATCTTCTTCACGGCTTACCCCCTATTTACACTGGCTCAACAGTTGTTGGACACCTGTGCGTTTGACTCTCGGGTGAACATGCCCATCCAAGGTTGCCACTGGAGCCAGAGCACAGGCACCCAGGCATCGCACTGTATCCAGAGAGAGCAGACCATCGGCTGTGGTTTCACCGGGTTCAAGCTTATACTGCTTTTTCAAAGCGTCGATAAGGCCCTGGCCGCCTCTAACATAGCAGGAAGTTCCCAGACATACCTGCATCACATGTTTGCCACGAGGTACGGTAGTGAAGAAGCTATAGAAGCTTACTATGCCACTTACCTCGCTAGGCGGTACCCTCATTTCCTTTGAGATAGCTGTGAGCATAGGTGGCGGCAGGTAGCCCATGAGGCCTTGTGCTTGTTGCAGAACCCTGATCAACGATCCAGCCTTTCCGGTGTTGGCGTCGACAATCTGCTTGAGCTCTTTCAAGGGTATGGCAGATTCTCCGGTGCTACCCTTTCGTTTTGGCGGAGATTTCCGGTCTCCCTCTTTCATCGCTTGCCTCCTAAATAATGCGGCTTAACTCGCGGCACCAGAACATCATATTGAAAAAGGGACTGGTCTATCAGACTGCCCCTCCGCGGACCCATTGACAATGCCTCTTTGAAAGACTTGAATCATCGTGTCAACCAGCATCAGATGGAACTACCATGTATAGCCACCCTTGTCCCCTCCCGTGGATTGTGTCTCAAGTCAGACCTACCCATCAATAGTGTATCAACTCCAACCCTGTGGTGCAAATCAATGCTTAGACCACCGTCCCACAGGCTGTGATGTTGTTTTCAGAATCGTCGTTGCTTGCTTGATCATTGAACCTAGACCCGGTGTGACATAATGGTAAACCTCAGGATTTGACCCTGGTCAGCACTCTATGCTTTGCGCTCCTCGGCAACTGCAGCAGTCCCGTGTTCCTTAGCAACTCTCTTCCTTCGTGCCTCTCTGAAGGCGGCGTAGATGCCGCCCAGGTTGAGGTACCATACAAACGCTACGGGCAGAAGAATAATGGGAATTGCCACTACCAGCGCCACTATGAATTCCCACTCCATGGCTTGTACCTTCTTCCCTATCCCCCCAGTTTCGCTGGAATGCCACCTTTATTCTTGACCACCTCTATTCTCAAAATATGGAGGTAAGATTAGACATGCACAAGGGAAGCCGAAGAAGGGAGTTTCTGCGATGCCCATCATGTCTCTTACCCCCAACGCCCAAGTTAGCACCTTATTGGCAAGGGCGACTTCCGCAGTAATGCTTGTTTGCCCATGCCGAAAACTCGCATTGCCAGAGTATCGGGTAGGCATTTATACTTACTGGATCGGGTAATTCTTCGCTGGGGCTGAGCTGCCCTAGGATGCTATGATCCGCCAAAGCTATGGGTGAGGTGACATGGGCAAGATACGGGTGCTGATAGCCGATGATCATGCGGTGGTGAGGGAAGGGACGAGGAGGATGCTGGAGCAGGAGGCGGACATAGAGGTAGTGGGTGAAGCTGGGGATGGTGAAGAG
>JBGOWL010000278.1:0-2774 GCA_041478585.1 Dehalococcoidia bacterium
TGGAGCGGGCAGCGCTGTCAAAGCTGGAGTGCGCTTAATTGGGAAGTAAGCGCTCTTTGGGTCTGGCCTGGTGTTCATGCCGAGACTCCTGAGCCTGGCGACTGGAAGTCGGTGGCTCTTGCTCACAAGAGTCAATTCGTGATGGGAAAAACCAGGGGACAGCCTCGCACAGGGCTGTCCCCTGCTGAGAGTCTTGCTCCGAAAGGACGGAATCAGATCTTCCTGGCTATCTCTGATCCCTCCGCTATTGCTTCCAGAGCCTTCCGTGGCTTGACGGCGTCTCCGATAACGTACATCTCGGGTACCTTATCTTTGATCTTCCCGCTAAGCTCATCGACTGACTGAGCGCCACACGCCAGGATGATGAAATCCGCTCCCCGGATGGTCTGTTCACATTCATCCTTGGTGTATATCAGGCCATCATCTAGGAACTTTTTGACCGTGGCCGAAGTGATTGCCTTGATGCCCTTGTCTCTCAGCCTGGGAATGAGCAGCATTCTGGTTTGGGGGATCTCATCCAACCCGATGTCTGCCAACATCTCGATAATAGTGATGTCGGTGTATCCTGAAGTCTGGTCGAAACCCGGGTTGGCGATGTAGTCGGCGACCTCGCAGCCGATCATGCCACCTCCGATGATGAGCACCTTCCCGCGACATATGGCAACCTTGCCTGCCAGAACATCTGCTCCCGTGACCACCTTCGGGCCCTCCACACCGGGTATGGGGGGGATGGCAGGCTTGCCCCCTGTGGCTACTATGACAACATCCGGCTTGAAGCGCTCGATCAACTCAGGCGTAGCTTCCTTGTTCAGTTCTACCTTGACTTGGGCCTTCTTCACCTGAGTGGTGAGGTAGATGACCCATTTGGTCATGTCCTGCTTCGTGGGAGGGACGGGAGCCAGGTTCAACTGCCCGCCCAACTTGGGGAATTTTTCCCACAGGGTGACATCATGTCCTCGAATAGCAGCCACCCGCGCGGCCTCCAGGCCGCCTGGTCCACCCCCGATCACCAGCACCTTCTTTGCCTTGGTCGTGGGGGTGATGGCCATCTCCTTCTCCCGGCCGATGGTGGGGTTGATAACACAGGTGAAGGATTCAAAAGTCAGTCCCATGCGGAGACATCCCTGTCCGCAGCTTGTGCAGGGAGCGATATCCTCAAAGCGGCCTGCCTTCGCCTTGTTTGGCAGCTCCGGGTCAGCCAGGAGGGCCCGCCCCATCACAACCATGTCGATGTATCCCTTGGCCAGAAGGTCATCTGCCAGGCGGGGATCAGTTATCTTGCCGACTGCCATGACTGGAACGTCTACTACCGCCTTTATGGCCGCGGCAGCAGGTACATTCACTGCCGATGGCATCCCCATGCACGGCAGCACTCGCCAGGTGAGGTCGGGGTCTACTCCGCCGGAGATCTCGAAGGCATCTACTCCGGCCTCTACCAGCTTGGGAGCTATGTACTGTGAATCCAGTATGTCTCTCCCGCCTGGCATCTGCTCCTCACCCGAAATACGGAGGATCACAGGGAAGTCCTGGCCAGTCTTGGTCTTGATGTTATGCATGACTTCCAGGAGAAACCTCAACCGTCCGTCAGTACTGCCGCCGTACTCATCGGTTCTATGGTTTCGCAGTGGCGAAAGGAATGAGCCAGCCAGCATGTACCTGTGAGCGGCGTGCAATTCCATGCAATCGCAGCCTGCCTCCCTCGCCCGCCTTGCCGCATCACCGTACTGCTCTATGATTTTCTTTATCTCTTCCACAGTCAGCTCACGACAGGCCTGCCCATGCCTCCTGCTTACCGTTGGAGAAGGACCTACGGGCTGAACCCCGGATATCCACCCGAACGACTCGGGCCCGGGATGGCTGATCTGCGGCGCTACCTTGGCACCGTGGGCATGCATGGCGTCAACAAACTTCTTGAAACTGGGGATAAGCTTGTCGTCCCACAGTCCAACGCTCTGAACTATGTAGGGATGGGCAGCATCGATGACCACAGTTTCAAAGATGATCAAGCCGACTCCGCCCTTTGCCCGAGCCTCCCAGTAGTCGATCATCTTCTGCGGCACGGTACCGTCGTTGGGAGCCCAGGTGGTGGTCATGGGAGCCATGGCGATACGGTTCTTCAGTTCCATTGATCCGATCTTGATTGGAGTGAACAACTTCTTCAGAGGTTTCATGGTTGATTCTCCTTTCCTTTGCTTCTTATTTAGTGTAACTCAGACAATCAACACTGTTGCAGTCGGACACCAAGGTACTCTTTCAAAGAGATTTGTTCTCTATTCGGCCTGTGTTTGCAGGCTATACAACTGTAGCAAGTTTGTACGAATAGTCGGGCGATAACCCCCATCTTGATGGTGGCCAGTAAATTGTCCAGCTTTTGCCTATGATGTTCTCATGGGGTACTGTCCAACCCTCGGTGGAGTCGCGGCTGTTGTCACGATTGTCGCCTAAGACAAAGTAGCTATCTTCTTTGACGAGCACCGAGATGTCCCTTCCGGGGCTGCCCATATCTGGCGTCTCTTCCAACAAGCGGCCATCTATGTATATTTTGCCCTGTTCTATCTCTACCAGTTCACCGGGCAGTCCGATGACCCTCTTAATGAAGGGGTAGTTCGAAGAAAACGGTGGATCGAATATGATCACGTCACCCCTGTGGGGGCCACAGAAATGGTAGCTTAGCTTGTTTACCATGATGAACTCGCTTTGCTCGAATGACGGGAACATGCTTGGCCCATCGATCCTGAAGCTCTGCACGCTGAACTGCACTGCGGCGAACACCA
>JBGOWL010000149.1:0-4777 GCA_041478585.1 Dehalococcoidia bacterium
AAGTTTGACAGTGGCAGCGTGTAGCACGTAAAATTCTCGCTGGCTCGAATGGAAACCAGGACAACCACCAATGAACAATCAAGCAGCGACAGGTAAGGAGGACACCTTCATGAACTATGATCATATCATCCTTGAGAAGAAGGATGGAGTAGCCTGGCTTACTCTGAACCGCCCGCAGGCGCTCAATGCCCTGGCCCCTGACACTCACCGGCAATTGCAGCATGCCCTGCTGGAGATCGACAAAGACCCCGAGGTTCGGGTGGTGGTGATCACCGGGGCCGGCAGAGCCTTCTGCGCCGGCGGAGACCTGAAGTACATTAGCGCCCAGAAGGATGATCCCAAAACGATAGCCGCCTACGGTCAGCTCTTCCATGACACCTTCTATATCATGGAGCATATGAGCAAGGTGATCATCGCCATGGTCAACGGCCTGTGCTACGCTGGCGGAATCGAGTTGATGGAGGCCTGTGATCTGGCCTACGCTGCCGAGGATATTATGCTGGGCGATCAGCATGCCACCTATGGACTCATCCCCGGTGGCGGTGGGTCCCAGAGGTTGCCCCGCCTCATGCCACTGCGGAAGGCCAAGGAGCTTCTGTTCACCGGTGAGTGGATATCAGCCAAAGACGCAGAGCAATGGGGCCTCATCAACAAAGCCGTGCCACCCGACAAGCTGAAGGACCACGTCATGATGGTGGTCAACAAGCTGCTGCAGCGCAGTCCCATGGCCTCGAAGTACATTAAGTATGCCGTGAACCGTGGCATGCAGGTCGATCTCTACACGGGTTTGGAAATCGAGAAGGCAGCCTCCATGGCTCATTTCCAGACCGAGGACTCCAGAGAAGGAATCAGCTCCTTCATGGAGAAAAGGAAACCGAACTTCCCTGGCAGATAGCCTGCTTGGAGGCAGCGCTGACCCATTGGCCTGCATTTGGCATATCTCTTTGAAGATAGGGAGGATAATCGATGGAATACACCCACCTCGTTGTTGAGAAGAAGGACGGCATAGGCAAGATCAGGGTCAACCGTCCCGACGCCTTGAACGCCCTGCATCCGGATACCCATACCCAGTTGCAGCACGCGCTGCGGGAGTTCGACCAGGACCCCGACGTCAGGGTGATCATCCTGACCGGAACCGGCAGGGCTTTCTCCTCCGGAGCAGATCTGAAGCATATTAGCTCAGTGGCCGATAGGCCAGCGGAAATAGTGGCCTACGGCCGCATGTTCGACGAGACCACCTACCTCATCGAGCATATGTCCAAAGTCGTCATCGCTATGGTTAACGGTCTGTGTCTGGCTGGAGGCATCGAAGTGATGCAGGCCTGCGACTTGGCCTACGCTTCCGAGGATGCCAGAATCGGCGACCAGCATGCTAACTTCGGTCTTGTTCCCACCGGCGGCGGAACACAGAGGCTGCCCAGGCTTATTCCACTCAGGGTAGCCAAGGAGCTTCTGTTCACCGGCGACTGGCTCTCCGCCAAGGACGCCGAGAAGTGGGGCTTGGTCAACAAGGCTGTGCCAGCCGATAAGCTCGAGGAAACCGTCATGGCAGTGGCCAATAAGCTGAAGGAGAGAAGCCCCATGGCTTCGAAGTACATCAAGTATGCCGTGAACCATGGCATGCAGGTTGACCTTTACACCGGCCTGGAGCTGGAGAAGGCAGCCTCCATGGCCCACTTCCAGACCGAGGATTCCAGAGAAGGCATCAGCGCTTTCATGGAGAAAAGGAAACCGAACTTCCCCGGAAGATGACGTTGACAAGTCCAATCCCGATTGGTTAAGCTCTTCAAGTCCCTTTCCCCAACCAGGGAAGGGGATTTATGATTGGTGAAAGAGAAGCGAATGTTCAAGCCAGTAGGCAGCAAGGTGAACTTCCCCAAAATCGAGGAGCATGTCCTTGATTTCTGGAAGAAGAACGGCATCTTTGAAAAGAGTGCCTCGCTCCACCAGGATGGCCCGCAGTTCACGCTGTACGACGGCCCTCCCACCGTCAACGGCAACCCGGGCATCCATCACGTCCTCTCCCGCGTCTACAAGGATGTCATCCCCCGCTACAAGACCATGAAGGGATTCTGTGCCTTCCGTAAGGCCGGTTGGGATACTCACGGCCTGCCTGTTGAGCTGGAGATAGAGAAGGAGCTGCACTTCAACAGCAAGGCCCAGATCGAGCAGTTCGGCATCGATAAGTTCAACGCCCGCTGCCGCGAAAGCGTCCTGCGCTACCTCAAGCGTTGGGAGGAGCTGACCGAGCGCATAGGCTTCTGGCTGGATATGGAACACTCCTATATCACCTTCAGCAACGATTTCGTCGAGTCCCTGTGGTGGATTATCAAGCAGCTCTGGGATAAAGGCCTGATCTACCAGGGCCACAGGGTAACACCTCACTGTCCCCGCTGCGGCACCTCACTCAGTTCGCATGAAGTAGCCCTGGGCTATGAAGACACCGAAGACCCGTCGATATACGTTCGGTTTCACCTGAGTGATGTACAGACCAGCGACCTTCTTAGCCTTGAGTCCTCAATGCTTGTGAGCGTGTTTGGTTATGATTTCCATCAAAAAAGGTGGATACAGGACAAACCTTCACTCCTGGCCTGGACCACCACGCCATGGACGCTGACAGGTAATATCGCCCTGGCCATAGCCCCGAATGAGACCTATGTGCTGGCGCAGTCCCGCAGTCAGCAGGGGACAACAGAGAGGCTCATCATGGCCAAAGCCCTCCTCGATCAGGCCCTGGGCCCTGGAAACTGGGAGATACTGGAGGAATTCAAAGGCAGTGACCTGGACGGCCTCTGCTACGACCGCCTCTACGAGCCAAAGGCTGACTTCGTGGCCCTCGGTGAAAACCTGCCGGCGCACAGCCACGTCGTCGCCGCCGATTTCGTCTCCGTCGCCGACGGCACCGGCGTCGTCCACATCGCCCCGGCCTTCGGTGAAGAGGACTTCAATTTGGGCAAGTCGCGCGGATTGCCCATGGTGCAGAGCGTGGACCTGGACGGCAAACTGATCCCCAACGACAAGCCCTGGGACGGCAAGTTCGTCAAGAAGGCAGACTCCATGATTATGGAGGACCTGGAGCAGCGCGGCATCCTGCACCACAGAGCTACCATAGTTCACACCTACCCCTTCTGCTGGCGCTGTGATACACCCTTGCTCTACTACGCCAAACCCTCATGGTACATCAAGACCACCGCCATGAAGGAGAAGCTCATCGCCGGCAATCGCGATATCAACTGGTATCCTGAGTACATCAAAGAGGGCCGCTTCGGCGACTGGCTGGAGAACAATGTCGACTGGGCTTTCTCTCGCGAGAGATACTGGGGCACCCCGCTGCCCATCTGGCGTTGTGAGCAGCACGCCGATCACCTTGAATGCATCGGCAGCATCGATGAATTGAAAAACCAGCCGAATGTGCAGGGACTGGTCGAACCGCTCGATCTGCATCGTCCCTACGTGGACGGCATAACCTTCCGCTGCCGCAAGTGCAATGGCACCATGAGGCGGCTCCCCGAGGTTCTTGACGCCTGGTTCGACTCCGGAGCTATGCCACTGGCTCAATTCCATTACCCCTTCGAGAACAGAGCGGAGTTCGAGAGCCATTTTCCTGCCGACTACATTTGCGAAGCTATCGACCAGACACGAGGCTGGTTCTACACCCTCCATGCCCTGTCCACCCTTCTCTTTGAGAAGCCCTGCTTCAAGAACGTCATCTGCCTGGGACACATCCTCGATGCCAAAGGCGAGAAAATGAGCAAGGCCAAGGGCAATGTGGTTGACCCCTGGAAGATCATCAGCAACCAGGGAGCCGATGCCCTGCGCTGGTACATGTTCACCTCCACTCCACCCGGCAATGTGAAACGCTTTTCCGCCGACCTGGTGACCGAATCGATGCGGAAGTTTCTCTCTACGCTGTGGAACACCTACTCTTTCTTCGTCATCTATGCCAATATCGACCGTTTCGATCCCACCACAGCCAAGGCCCCCTCATCCAGACCCGAACTGGACAGATGGATCATCTCAGAGCTGAACCAGCTCATCGATCAGGTGGACAAAGCCTTTGATGGCTACGATCCCACCGAAGCCGGCAGAAGGATAGAGGAGTTTGTCGACTACCTCTCCAACTGGTATGTCAGGAGAAGCCGACGGCGCTTCTGGAAGAGTGGGAGTGATGAGGACAAGCTGTCTGCCTATTTCGCCCTCTATAACTGCCTGGTCACCCTCTCCAAGCTGCTGGCGCCGCTCACGCCGTTCATCGCCGAGGAGCTATACCAGAATCTGGTCAGGTCGGTTGACTCCAGAGCGCCCGAGAGCGTCCATCTCTGCGACTTCCCCGTAGCCGATCTGTCCAGGATCGACGCCGCACTGTCCGCCGACACCCGCCTGGCCATGAAGATATGCAGTCTGGGACGAGCCGCCAGAAGCAAGGCCGGCATCAAGGTGCGCCAGCCCCTGGCCAAGGTGGTGATCAAGACCAGATCAAAGTCTGAACGGCAGGGCCTGGAAGGTCTTGCCCCTCAGGTGATGGAGGAGTTGAACATAAAGGGAATAGACTTTGCAGACCAGGAAAGCGACCTCTCCGCTCAACCAGGCTACTGCGTAGCTGAAGAAGGCGGCTATGTCGTGGCTGTGCCCACCGAGATTCCCCCCGAGTTGGTTGACGAGGGGATTGCTCGCGAGATAGTCCACCGGCTGCAGACCATGCGCCGCAGCGCCGGCTTCGAGATCGCCGACTACATCATCACCTACTACCAGGCAGAGCCACCTCTGCAAAAGGCCA
>JBGOWL010000276.1:0-2802 GCA_041478585.1 Dehalococcoidia bacterium
CCAACTGCCGGCAGTTGGTCAAGGGCCAAGAACAGAGCGGCAACGGTCAATATCGAGTCCTCTGCTCCGAATGTGGCAAGCCCATCTGCATCAGTAACGGCATCTACTGGCGGCGGGCACAAGAGGGTGAATCGACACCTAATAGGGAAACTGAAGGTGGATCTGCAGCGAAAGGCAAAAAGACGAGGCTGTCGAAAAACCAAGCTAGGCAGCAAGTTGTCGATAGGCACTTCCAAGAGAAGATGAACTGGAGGGAAGAGATACTACCGTTCACCCTTCGACAGGCTCAGGGCGAACAGTAAAAAGTCTATTTTCAAAGCAATGGCTAAAAGATCTCAAATATCAGCCAGAGAATTATGAGAATAACTCCAATAACAACTAATACATGAACCCCCCCGCCCATAGTACGGCGAGTGATTAGACCCAGCGCCCACAAAGCGAACAGAATAATACCAATGACCAATAATACGGTGAGCATATTGACCTCCTTTCATTCTATACGGAAATGGCAGGAACTCTAACGAGTAGAACAGCCAGTGGCCGGCTTAGTACCGCCAGAGTCATCTTTACCTGTAGTACCCTATGAGAGCCATTATGCCGATGATGATAAGATAGATACCAACCAAATAGTTGAGTATCTTTGGGAAAATCATCACAATAACACCGAATATAAGGCTGGCTATTCCCATCCATAGACCTAAAACTGGCCAATCAACAACTGGCATTAGAAACTTACCTCCTTCCTGCAATATCTAGGCCGCGATTTCCCATTCTCCTTCTCCTACCACTATCATTTGCGATTCCTTGCCGAACATCGGTGTTCGATGCTCCTCGGCAGGCATTAAGTGCACACCGTCTGTCACCATCTCCACCGAGGCAAGTCTATGGATGGTCAACTCCGCAAGCTTCTGTCGATCCTGAGCTTCGACGACTATGATGACTTCTTGCTGTGCCTCCACGTTATCTGCCATGACTACGCCCGGCTTGCGGCGCAGAACGGAAGCCACCTCTGCAGAGTGTTTCCACGGTACGTCTACTAACACGTACACTCTGGCCTTCTGTACTGATCGCCCTCTTCTAGCTATCCCCACGTTCTCTGCTAACAGGGTCATCGCCTTTTCCCTCCAACGAGACCAGCCCAGGTCGCCTAACGATCCTCCAAAGTCCCCGCCTGTTTCCTCCATTAGAGCCACGAGGGTTCCAGGGGTTCCAAATAAGGCCTGTGCCTATGCAAGACGCATCTCTCAGCAGGTCTTTCCCTTCATAGCGATCAGAAGAAGTCCATTCTGTATGCTTTCTCCACACAAAATCCCTCAGAAGAAGCCAGGTCACCTTGACGATGTATCTGCTGTATTTGATCTTGGATTTCTCCCCCTGGTATCGCGCTGGCATGGGTACTTCAACCACCCTGGCCCCGGCAACAGCGAATCTGACCAACAGATCATTGCAGTAGCCATAGTATGGATAGACACTATCCAGGTCAATCTTCTGCAGTGCTTCTGCAGAGACAGCCGCATAGCCGTTCTGCGGATCCATGATCTCGTAGTTCCCTGACGAGACTCTGGTCAGCCACCTGAGAAGCCAGTTCCCGAAGCGCCGCCAGGCGGACATACCCTTCATGTGTTTCAAAGACGACATGCGGTTGCCCTTGCTGTAACCGGCTGCCCCTTTGATGATGGGTGTCAGCAGACCGGGGAGCTGAGCCGGGTCCATCTGGTCGTCTCCCGCCATGACCACAGCCACATCCATACCGTCCGCGAGACATTTCCTGTAGCCGGTCATAATGGCAGCCCCCACGCCTCTATTCGTGGTGTGCTCAACAACAACTATTTTGTCATTGTGCTGGCACACTTGCTCGGCAGCACGGCGGGTACCATCTGTGCTGCCATCGTTGACAACGTAGATCCGGTCCACGTATGAGGGCATGTTGTTGATTGTAGGTGCAAGCAACACCTCCTCATTGTAGGCTGGAACTATCGCCCCCACTGTTCTACCCTGAAACATAGGCTTCCTCCATATCACACAGTTGGCTACAAAGATGGACGACAAGAACTGCCCTTGTGCCCTGAGCCAGCATTCCTGACTTCAGAACATCCGTCACCACTGCTAAAGGCGGTCTTATCTTCGACAGTCGCGTTGGGTGCATTCTCCTTGACGGAATTAAGGCCACCCATTGCGTTTGCCTTAGCCTTGTAGCCTTCACCCGAGTCCGCGATGACCTGTCGATTCGTATGGGTTAGAGCTTCTACATAGTACTGTTCCAATCTGCTAACACCCCATCACCAATGAATTACGTATAGTACCAATAGTCAATATAAGTATATACCCTGTTTCCCAGTGCCACAAACCTCTCGGGGAGGTATTGTATAGGTATTTTGGTGCTGGTCGACTACTCTAATCGAATGGTAACTAATAGTACTTGACAGGCCAGACTCTTGGAGCACGTGCTGGCTGCCAGGGCGGGAGACTAGGAGTGGGCTATCGCAACCTCAAGCAGCATCTCGATTTTCCGCTGTCGAAAAGTCATGTATGGTGGGCAGTACTGTACGAAAGACAGAACCAGAATCTTCGAACTTGCCTTCTGCCTGTGAGACCGATGGAGTTCGAATTCCTCAAACTGAAACTGGCGGGGCTCGAACCCGCGACCTTCTGACTGCCAGTCTGCTGAATGGGATGCCAAAGGGTCGTTTCACGTACAAAACGGTATGTTTGGGTCAGGGGCCTGTTGGCGATTTTGTTCGGCGAGTGACAACTAGTGCCTTACAGTGTCATTTGTATGCATCACAAACAAGAAGTCCGGAC
>JBGOWL010000279.1:0-2758 GCA_041478585.1 Dehalococcoidia bacterium
CAAACACCATGACTGGCGAAAAACCATCCAGCCAACGGATACCGCGAAGCGGTTTAGTGCAAGGCTGGTTCTGTTGCGTCATGACCAGATTGAGGGGCCTCACTACGGCTTTGTTACGTTTTCGGCGTTTCAACGCGGTATGAAGAATGGGAGGGATTGACGGAAGAAGACTTAGGTGGTGAGCCGTGAGGGAATCGAACCCCCAACCTACTGATTAAGAGTCAGTTGCTCTACCAATTGAGCTAACGGCCCATCAATGACTAGCGGACACAACTTCCGGAGGTGTAGCGGAAACTGTAGTGGGTAGCTGATGTTTCTGGCCCTCTGGCAGAATATTTGCCGCCCTCTGAGGGAAGCTCTCTAACCGCTCCACTGCCCTCTCCAATGCTTCGGGTGTCGAGTGTGCGTAGCACTGGCTGACCGTCACGCTGCTATGTCCCATAAGATGCATGATCGTGAAGGCATCCGCGCCAGCCTCACCTAGCCGAGTGCCGTAGCTGTGCCTCAAAGAGTGTAGCACAAACTCCCCCGACATCTTCAAGGTCTCGCGCAACTCCTTGTGGAGATGGTCCAGCGAACCATTCAGCATCGGTCGGGCCGCTTTCTCCGCGAACACCCAAGGCGTCTTAGATTCCTGTGCGTCGCCAAAACTGGGTCCGACGCGAATTTAATCGAGCTTTCCAGATTATGATACGTGAGACCGTGTGCCATGCTGGATGCTTCTCGGCTGCGCTTGCGGAAGCCTCACCTTCGAGTCGTGCTACTCTCGCGTAGAAACAATATTCGGAGGAGGAAGTCGGTAAGAGATCAAAGCAGGAATGGTCTCACCGCGGAAACTCTTTCACGCGGCTGCATGCCACGTGTAGCGATGGTGGAGTCCGCCGACGCGAGGCATGGCCACAACTCTGGACTCCGCGGTCTTTCTTCGCTCCATGGGCCTCTTCACTGGCGTGTCTTGGCCCAGACCATCGTGAGTTCGGTCCTCGTGATAGTAGCGGAGGTATTCCCGAACCAGTCGACGTGAATGGGCTTCGTTGAAGACGATCACATGGTCCAGCAATTCTGTGCGGCAACTCCCTACCCAACGCTCGGCAACTCCGTTCTGCCAAGGACTCCGATAGGCGGTTCGAATCCGCTGGCTGCCCAGGCATCCGATCATGGCCGTTACGTCCCCGTCGAACTTTCCATCTCGATCCAGGATCAGGTACTTGGGTGCGCTATCCTCGGGGAATACCTCTCGCAATTGCTGCACGATCCACTGGCTGGTGGGCCCCGCAGAAGCCGAACCCTGGCTCCGCCCGAGTGACGGCGCACTTGGAAGTCATTGTTTCAACTCCCAGAGGAGCAGACTTGCTATGCGGTCGTGTAGCGCCCTGTTCGTAGAAGTGAAACACCTGGGTCCCCCGAAGTCCGCTTCTCGGTAGTGATCCGAGCAAAGCGCACTTGGCTGTTGGTATCCAGCCCTTCCCAATCTGACAACCAAAGATCACCCCCGTGAAACATCCTACCCATGAGATATCGTTTGGCCGCCATCCACAGCGGACCCGAATGGCCGCGGCAGGTTCCATCCATCCCATGTTTTGGCTGTGTATCAGGGGGCTGCGGGAGGTCTGGTTGCATCTACCTGATTCTTTGCGGCGCCCGCTGGCCTGTTTTGGCCGTGCCAAACGATGTGGTTTGAGACGTCGAATAGGCCGCAACGCTGGGCGCCAACCAATTTCCTGCATTGCGTCGTATATGAAGGGGCACGGACTGCTCGTTGATATTCAGTATTCTCGGTGGTATCTTGGGCGGCAGGTTTATGCCGGAGGAACTCCAGAGAATACGCCAGTTCATGATGACCGCTGAATTCATCCGGGCGGCCATCAAGCTCCCCGCGGCGGAAGCTCGCAAGGTCTGGAATACACTCGATTTGCTCGCACGTGATCCACATCGTCATGGACTCAGCTTGGAGAATCTTGCAGGTGCTTCTGGACTTCGATCTGCACGTGTCAGCGACAGGCTTCGGATAATCCTTTCTGGCAGTACACCCCCAGTCTTGGAGTTCGTCGGTGGACACGATGAGGCTTACAGGTTTGCTGAGAGACTGACAGCAGCGGTGCCCGCCCAAGATCTGCGCAGGGTCCCTCTCCACCTCTTTGTACCGCGACATCATCCAGTCGAACTTCTGGAATTGCCCGAACAACCGATGCAGGTCGTGGACAGAGAGTGGCCCTTCCCTGAAGTTCGTGAACTCTCCCTCGCGATCCAACCCAGCACGGTTAAGAACCTTCTTACTCGCAGCAAGAAGTACCTCCCTCTTATGCATCACCTGCTCTCACGTCGCCGTGGGCAGGACTCTCTCGTGCTCGATTTCACTGCAATTGAGCCAGTGATTGCTGCGACACTCCCAATGTCCGCACGGGCACATCGAGCTTGGTGGGCGAACGACTCGACCCATGTTCAAGCGACGGCTTGGCTTGCTGCTGGGTGGCAAACTACAGAAGTCGACATGAGACAGCAGAAAGTGAAGTTTGTGCGAAGTACACCTTGATCTCTTGCCCGGCATCTATGATCTGAGCTACGACGCTCACAACGCCTTCGGCTGCGGATCCAAATTGGCTGCTCCCAATTGAAAATCGTGGCATAAGCTCGTCATTCACCGTGTGACCTTGGGTTGTTATCTGGTGGCCTTCTCCTGTGGGAACTCGTCCGACCAGCGGATGGCCCAGTTATGACGATCAACCAAGAGATGAACTGTATCGTGAGCCAAATGGTG
>JBGOWL010000008.1:0-18086 GCA_041478585.1 Dehalococcoidia bacterium
AACACCAACCTCATATCATGTTCTCTATCCGCTATAGGCATAGCCGCTGCTGGTGCTATCGATTCAACCAAGGGAACAGTGACCGACTCACCTAATCTCCCTGGTTGGCACAATATCCCGCTGAGAGACATCGTGGAAGGCGCAACAGGAATCCGCACTTTCGTCATGAACGACGCCAGCGCTGCAGCCTTAGGTGAACACACCTTTGGTGCCGGAAGGGGTGTGAACAATCTGATCTACATCACAGTCAGCACAGGCATTGGTGGAGGAATCATCATCGACGGCAAGCTATACAATGGGGTTTCTGGGAGTGCTGGCGAAATTGGGCATACTACTATAGACATAAACGGCCCTCGTTGTAGCTGCGGCAACATTGGTTGTCTCGAGATGCTGGCATCGGGCAAAGCAGTGGCCAGAGAAGCACAAAGGCTAATCTCTCACGGTGCCAGAACCACCATCATTGAAATCGCTGAGGGCGAACTACAGAACATAACCGCTCAGACAGTGGCCGCTGCAGCCCAGAAGGGGGATGCCACCGCTATAGCAATTGTCTCCAAAGCAGCCAGCTATCTCGGTGTAGGAATGGTAAGTCTGGTCAACATATTCAACCCGGAGATGATTATTGTGGGTGGCGGGATGGCCAAAATGGGTGACATGCTTCTTGACGGTGCCAGAAAGGTAGTCACAGAGAGGGCATTCCAGTTGCCCGCTCAGGTAGTGCGTATAGTCCCTAGCCAGCTAGGTGATAACGCTGGCATTCTTGGTGCTGTTGCCTTCGCCAGGAGTCTTTGAAGATCTATCTAGCCACTTCTGTTTCTGCAACAGCCGTGTTTCCTCGTCTGTTGTTCGATAACTGGCCAGGAAAGAGTTCCTGAGTGCCACAAAGCTATCATCGATGATAGCTTGCCGTATCCTCTCCATCAATCTGATAATAAACGATAAGTTATGGATTGTGGCCAGCCTGTAAGCCAGAAGTTCCTTGCTTTTGAAAAGGTGGTGAAGATAGGCCACTGAGAATCCACGACAGGTATAGCAATCGCAATCTGTATCAACAGCTTCGTCCATGTTCTTATAGCATGCATTATGTATGTTGTGTCTTCCCAGTGTGGTGAATAGGGCACCGTTTCTCGCAGTGCGCGTGGGCAGAGCGCTATCAAAGATATCCACCCCTCGGGCAACACACTCAAAGAGATCTTCAGGAGACCCCACTCCCATGAGATAGCGCGGCCTTTCCTTTGGTAGAAAGGAGAGCGTCTCTTCTGCCACAGCCAGTGTCACCTTCTTGGGTTCCCCCAAGCTCAACCCCCCTATAGCATAGCCAGAGAATCCCAGCGACGTAAGAGATGCTGCCGATTCTCGGCGCAATTCGGGGAAAACGCCTCCCTGGACAATTCCATAGAGGTCTTGATCCACTCGTCGATGGCATCTCAGACTCCTTTCAGCCCAACGATGCGTCCTCTCCATAGCATCCCGAATCAATGCCTGGTCGCCACTATAGGGGGGACATTCATCCAATGGCATGGCAATTTCACCCCCCAGCCTTTCCTGGAACTGAATCACGTTTTCAGGTGTAAAGAAATGTTCGCTGCCATCGATATGGGATCTAAAGTGAACACCTTCGTCACCAATTCGGCGAAGTGGCGCCAAGCTAAATACTTGATAGCCTCCACTATCAGTAAGAATAGGGCTCTCCCAGGACATGAAGCGATGCAGACCCCCCAATGATTCAACAACACCAATTCCCGGCCTGAGATAAAGATGATAGGTATTGGCCAACACCATCTTAACCCCGATAGCTTTGAGGTCATCCGGCGTCAGGGCCTTGACTGTGCCCTGGCTACCTACCGGAAGAAACAACGGCGTAGGCAAAGACCCTCGCGGCGTGGTAATCAATCCAGCCCGCGCGCCACTCCGAGTGCAAGATTTCGCTATCTCAAATCTATGACCCACTGCCCCATCCACTTTCTACTCCCTCAGCAAATGACTGGCGATTATCACTCGCTGTATCTCAGAGACTCCAACGTAGAGCTCTGTCATCTTAGCATCCCGATACAGCCGCTCGATAGGCAAACTCTTCATTGTGCCATAGGCGCCGTGAACCTGCATAGCCATGCGAGTTACCTCCACCGCTACCTGAGAGCAGAAGAGCTTGGCCATTGCAGATTCACTTCGTATCTCCTTCCCCTGATCACGCACAAAGGCTGTCCTGTAGGTCAGCCATCTGCCTGCTTCCACTCTGGAGGCCACCTCTGCCAGTAGCCACTGAATAGTAGCCATCTTTGCAATTGGCCTACCATAAGCGGTGCGTTGTCTGGCATAGTCAAGGGCAAGATCAAGAGCAGCCTGAGCTAGTCCAACCCCCTGAGCTGCCACTCCCACTCTTTCCAGACTTATGGCCTCCAGCATAATTTCATAGCCAGAGCCCTTCTTGCCGATAAGGTTCTCTTTCGGAATTCGAACACCATCCAGGTAAACGACTGATGTTCCTAGCCCCCTCAGACCCAGGGTTTCACACGGTTCTCTCAACACAAAGCCTGATGCTGATGTTGGGACAACAAAGGCACTTATCCTGCCAGTTTCATCCTTCGCAAAAATAACTGCCTGGGAAGCTGACGGGGCAAGAGCAACGAAACTCTTCTGCCCCTCGATAACATAATCCTCACCGTCCGGCTTCGCCTTTGTGGATATGGCCCTGGGATCAGATCCTGTAGCTGGCTCCGTAAAACAGAAGCAACCAAGAATGTTGCCGCTGGTCAGGGGAGTAAGAAACCCCCGTTTCTGCTTCTCATCACCAAAGCGAAAAATGGACTCTTCAGAGAGAATGCTGACCGCTGCAATAGCACCGACCGTCATAGAGGCACGGCAAAGCTGTTCAACTACCAAAACATAGGCAACATAGCCCGCTCCACCTCCGCCGTACTCAGCGGGATACGGCAGGCCATAGTACCCCATCCTGCCCATCTCCCGGGCAAGTTCCACAGGAAACTCGGCAGAGCCATCAATATGAGCCGCCTGGGGCAACACTGCCTTCTGAGCGAATTCCCAGGCAGCACTCTGAATCATTTTCTCACGCTCACTGAGATCGAAATCCATGGTTACCTTCCCGCCTCGCTACACAGGCACAATTACTTCGATTTCTTGTCCAGGCTTTCGGAATAATTATGAGGTAGCCTAGCTCGTCGCCTCACCAAGGCTAATAACAGTTATATTGCTGTTGGTATATATGCAAATGTCTGCAGCAATCTCCATGCTGGTGCGCGCTATTGCCTCCGCATCAAGATCGGAGTGCTGAAGCAGAGCCTTGGCTCCAGCCAGAGCGTAGCCCCCTCCCGAACCTATAGCCACCACATCATCATCAGGCTCTATCACATCGCCCTCACCTGAAATCACCAGCATCTCGTTTATATCTGCCACGATGAGCCAAGCTTCCAAGCGACGTAGCACACGATCGGTGCGCCACTCCTTGGCCAGCTCTATCGCTGCACGCCTTAGTTGCCCCCCATACTTTTCGAGCTCGATCTCAAACCTCTCAAACAGCGTCAATGCGTCAGCTACAGAGCCAGCAAAGCCAGCAATAACCTGATCATGATATAGGGTACGTACTTTCTTGGCACCACGTTTCAACACCACATCGCCCGTCGTAATCTGCCCATCGCCAGCAAGGGCCACATGGGCACCCCGTCTTACCGCCAGAATCGTCGTCCCTTTCACACTCTCTTTCACCGCTCTCTCCCTTCACACGGACTCAAATCCCTGCCATCTTCTTCCCAAGACACAGCCTCAGAAGGAATTAGTCCCTCAATAACCTCCTGAGCACCTCCATGACCCGCTCTTCAACGACATCATCTCTGACCACAGGCTTCCCAACCCCTTCCAGAAGCACCCACCTCACCGCCTTACCCTTCACCTTTTTGTCCAACTCCATGATGTCCAGGACTGTGTTCATATCTACGCCAGAGCAATGAGTAGGCAAGCCAAGATTCTGCAAAAGTGCACGCTGCTCCTCCACTATCTCACCAGGCAGTAGCCCCAAGTTATGACTTAACATAGCCGCACCCATCATACCTACAGCTACAGCCTCGCCATGAAGAAAGCGCTCATAGTCAGTCGCCGCTTCAAGGGCATGACCTATGGTATGTCCGTAGTTCAGCAGAATACGCCTGCCGCGCTCTCTTTCATCCTCACTCACAATCCTGGCTTTGATAGCCACACTGCGCCCTATAGCTTCGGCAGTGATCTTCGTATCCAATCCCAGCAGTTTTTCGATATTGGTCTCCGACAAAGCAAACAACTCTGGATCAAGAACAATCCCATGCTTAACTACCTCTGCCCATCCAGAGACCAGCTCCCTTCTGTTAAGAGTAGTCAGTGTCTGAATATCAGCTATTACTGAACACGGCTGATAGAAGACACCAATGAGATTCTTGGCACTGGGATGATTGACTGCAGTCTTTCCGCCTATAGCAGCATCCACCATAGCAATCAAGCTCGTGGGTACCTGCACCAGAGGCAAACCTCTTAGGAATGTAGCAGCAACGAAACCGGCAAGGTCACCGATAACGCCTCCACCCAGGGCAATAACAATGTCACTTCTCTCGGCTCTGCAGTCTATCAGCCAGTCATAGATCCTGGCAGCAGTATCCAGCGTCTTAGTCGTTTCGCCAGGAGTCACCACAAAGCACTTGGTCGAGACACCCGCACTCTGAAGGCTTTTTGTTACAGTATCACCATAGATAGAGAAAACCTTTTCGTCACTGATTAGATATGCAGCCCCGGACGGCCCGGCCCGAGCCACTTTTCCCCCAATACCTTGAAGTAAACCCCAACCAACATAGACAGGGTAGTGTGCAGCGGTTGTCACTACTTCACAGGCAAGATCACCTTCCCAACACCGACTCTTCTCTTCTTGATCAGCACGATTCCAGTAGTACCAACCTCGGAGTACCTCCTGCTGCACTTCCTCCAAAGTCAAATTGTCAGTGTGCACTGTCCAGTCAGCAATGGCATAATAGTGCTGACGTGATTCCTTCAACTGCCTGATTCGCTCAAGTGGATCGGGAACTGCCAGAAGAGGACGAATGTTCCCGGAAACTTCAGTATCCTTCAGCAGCCGCTGATAAATCATTTCAGGGTTGGCTTCAAGACAGACCACAAAGCCGCTTCCTTTCACCAGTTGACGGTTATGAGAAGCAATGACTGCTCCGCCACCACAAGCAATTACTACCCTTGTCTTCTCACATGCCTTGGCCAGAACCTGCTGTTCGATATCCCGGAAACAGTCCTCACCATCCTGAACAAAAATCTGCCGAATGTTCCTGCCAGTAAGCTTGGTTATTTCTTCATCAGTATCCACCAAGCCCCAGCCAAGGTGACTGGCAATCTCCCGTGCTGCCTCCGACTTCCCTGTGGTGGAGAAGCCGATCAGGATAATGCGGCTATGAGACCCCTTACCCATTTCACCCCATCTCGAAAATCATGTCCCCCCAATGCATCCGGGTAGAGAGAAGAGCTCTCAAGAATCAAGCGGCAGGCAGGATTGCTGGGTACTATCAATCGCAAAATACGATCAATATCCACCCAGCCATCCTCAGGTTTCTGACATGGGTGTAACGGGATATGTCCGAAGGAAAAGTAATCCCGAATACCCCGGTTGTTCCACATGTGAACAGAACCAATGTATGGCGCCAGCCTCTGCGCAAACTGATAGAGGTCGAAACCATCCCGCTTGGAAGCAATATGCATATGTCCGATATCGAAACAGTAGAGCAGTCCTCTAAGTTTGCTGGTCACTTCGACTATGAAATCAGGTGCTAAGAATGGGCTGGGGCCAAAACCCTCGATGTGAATCGGTACGCCATGCTTCTGACTAAGCTCCGACAAAGAACGAGCGCTCTGCCAGGCGATTTCTCTCATTTCATCATATCCAATACCAGGCACCTCCATTGAAGGAGGAGATGGGAAATGGACTACTACATAGTCAGCACCAAAATCCTCGGCTAGCTCCATTGTTTCTTGAATCATCCTCAGGCTGAGCTGCCTCTTTTCCACGTCAATATCACATAGAAAGGACAGAGTGGGTGGAGTAGGGTACCAGGGAATCCTTATCAGAGGGGCATGAATACTTGACGCCAGATTGTGGCGCTGTATTTCCCTTCTCAGGTCGGGCAGACTCTGCGGTACGAAATTGTAGAATTCTCCCCGCTTCAAGCCATTGGATACTATTACCTTCTCAAAATGGTCTAAACCATGGCAATGAAACCCAAGCCTAGTCATCTCCGTCTCTGGATCGAACCTAAGTAGTTGCTGTGGTTACGTTTTGTCTCTTCCATACTGTCTCCGCCAAACTTCTCCAGGAGAGCGTCAGCTAGAACAATTGCCAGCATGGCTTCCGCTATTACTCCCACCGACGGAACAACGCAGACATCACTGCGCTCGAAATGAGCTTCCACTGTTTCCCCCGTAGATAAGTCCAGTGAAGGCAACGGCTTGCCAAGAGTGGGAATGGGCTTCACTGCAGCCCTCACTACAACAGGCTCGCCATTGCTTATTCCTCCCTCAATGCCCCCAGCACGGTTAGTGGCTCTTCTCCAGGGATACAGGTGCTTTTGTCCCGTCTCAATAACATCGTGAGCCTTGGAACCCTTCAGATTCGCTAGCTTGAAGCCATCCCCAATCTCTACTCCCTTGACTGAATTGATGCTCATAACTGCCTGCGCGACTATTCCGTCCAATCGACGATCCCATTGAACATGACTCCCTAGCCCCACAGGCACGCCCGAAGCGATGATTTCACTAACCCCACCCACCGTATCACCCGAAGAGATCGCTCTATCAATTGCCGCTATCATGCCCTTTTCCGCTTCGGCATCGGCACAACGAACCGCAGATCTCTCCACTTGTTGCCAATCTATAGAACCTCGTATATTTGTCCATTCTCCGCCTATGGCCAGCGTGTGGCTGTGAATCTCCACTCCAATTTCTTCAATGAATCTCCGCGCGATTGCACCAGCAGCGACTCTGGCTGCTGTTTCCCTTGCACTGGCCCGTTCCATGACGGGACGAATGTCATTCAAGCCATATTTTATGGCTCCAGCCAGATCGGCATGTCCCGGTCGAGGGCGGGTTACCCGTGCTGTTTCCTCCTCGGCGGCAGAAACAGCCATAACCTCTCTCCAGTTCTCCCAATCACGATTCCATATTAAGAGGCTTATAGGACTCCCTATTGTCACTCCGTGGCGCACTCCCGATAGAATCTCCGCTCTGTCTTGCTCTATCTTCATCCGAGAGCCTCGCCCATACCCGCATTGCCGTCTCTTCAGCTCACTGGCTACCTGGTCCTCGTCAAGGGTCAACCCTGCTGGCACACCATCAATGATCACCGTTAACCCTTTGCCGTGCGACTCACCGGCAGTCAGGAACCGAAATCTAGGCATCATTGCCTCCCTCAACCTCCTGAACCTTCAGAATCTCCTTTGCTTCTTGAGACAGATGGTCTGGTACCAAAACAGTGGTCTCACCCATGCCATCAACGGTGATACCATATATCAGACCGGCACCCTCATATCTCAGGATGGCAGGAATGCCCTCGCTTTCCAAATGCGACTTCATTATCTGTGCTTCCATGTAGGTCCCAGTATAAACAGCCACTAATTTCGATGCCACTGGCAAATCCACGCCCTAACCCAGAACCTCTCTGGCACGGCTGAACATTATGTCAAGAGGAGCCTCTCTCTCTACCCACAACTCAAACGAAGCTGCGCCCTGATAGATGAGCATCGCCAAACCCCCCAGGACCGATGCCCCGGCTTTCTTGGCTTCCTTCAGCAGCAGTGTCTCTTCAGGATTATACACCAGGTCACAGATCAGAGCACCCTTCTGAATCGCATTCGCCTCGAGTGGGCTTTCGCCCTCCGTCGTGCTGTGCCTCATCCCCACGGACGTGCAGTTGACCAGCAGGGCATAATCACTCAGTGCATATCCAAGCCCTTCCCACGGCAGGGTAACCACTCTGGTATCATCTCCACACCACCGACTCAAGAAAGCTGCCAGTGCCTCAGCACGCTCATGCGTACGATTGGCCACGGCCAGACACCTCACCCCTTCTTGGACAAGAGCAAAGCCAATGGCTCTGGCCACACCACCAGCGCCCAGGAGCACTGCGTTCTTCCCATGACATTCGAAACTGGCATCCTGTCGCAAGGCCCTTATGAAAGCAGGCGCATCGGTATTGAAACCGAGAAGTCTGCCCTCCCGATTGACAACGGTATTGACTGCACCGATCCGTGCTGCAAGCACATCCAGTTCATCGAGGAAGGGAATTGCCTTTTCTTTGTACGGTATGGTTACATTAGCCCCCAGGGTTGAGGGCTGACGCAGACTCCTGATCTTCGTCTCCAGTTGCAGCAGTTCCGTCTCACAATTCTCATAGCGAACATCGAGATGACAATGATCGAAGGCAGCCTGCTGAAATACAGAGGAAATTGAGTGCCTCAGAGGGTGGCCAATAAGAAATACGGTCCTGCTCATCAACAAAAAACCATCTTCATGGTTGAACCCACCGTTCTGGTCTGCAGGCGAGAAGCTACGACAGAACCAGAGGCCAGGCGAAGATCATCCCTGCAGTATGTTCCCTCTTCAACCTGACAGCAGGCTAAGACCTAAGACTGTCCTTGCTCGACACGCATCTGGTCCAGATGTCCTTGCAGGATAAATGCTGCTGCTGCAGCATCTATCCTTTCCTTACGGCTTCCCTTCTTCGCACCACCTTCAATCATCCGCCTCGACGCCGCCACAGTGGACAAACGCTCATCCCGGGTCTCTATCGGAACCTCTAAGGACTCAGAGAGCTTCTGCAGAAAACCGCGGACACGCTCCGCCTGTTTTCCCAGACTCCCGTCCATGGAGTAGGGCAACCCAACTACAACGCGTTTCACCTCGTGCTGGCTCACCAAACGACGAATAGCTGCCTCTGGAGACTCCGGCCCTGTCCTGGGGATTCTTGTTAGGGGGCTGGCCAGAATACCAGAGGGATCGCTCAGAGCTACTCCGATCCACTTCTCCCCGACATCAAGCCCCATCATTCGACCCGTCATCATGGTATCAGTCAACGTTCTTTCTCCAGGTGCCAGAGTCTTTGTCGTAATGAAGCTCAATGAAGTGCCGAGCCTGCTTCAGTCCCTCATCTAACTTTGTCGCATCCTTGCCACTGCCCTGCGCAAACTCGGGTCTACCACCACCACCACCACCAGTCACCTTACTCATCTCTTTCACAATCTGGCCAGCATGAAATCCTTTCCCTATCAAGTCAGGGGTAACCATAGCCATGCTAATTGGCCTACCATTCACAACTGCACCCAACACAACCACTCCGCTCTTAAGTCCCTCTTTGAGCCGATCACCCATCTCACGCATGGCCTCCGGACTGGTGGCTGCCACCTTGGCCGAGAGGACATTTATACCATTGATCACCTCCACCTGAGACAGCAGAGACCCCACTGCCTTCCTGGCCAGATCTCGTTCCACCTCAGATGCCCGCTTGCACTCCCTGTCCAACTCAGCCAGCACTGTTGAGACTCTGAACTGGACATTGTCAGGCGACGTCTGTAACTCCTGAGCCAGCGCTTCCACCACAGCCAGCCGCTGCTCAAGGAATCTCTCGGCTCCTCTTCCGGTGACCGCCTCAATGCGCCGCAGTCCACTGCCAATGCTCCCCCCACTGGTAATATGCAAGATACCGATCTCTCCCGTCGACCGCACATGGGTGCCACCGCACAGCTCGATGCTGAATGGTGGGTCGCCGGTCTGCACCATGCGGACCACATCGCCATACTTGTCGCCAAACAGGGCAACAGCACCGACAGAGACCGCCTCTCTGTAGGAGGTGGACTTGGCCATCACCGGCAGGTTCTCCCTTATCTTCTCATTCACCAAGTGCTGGATCTCCAGAAGTCGCTGCCTTCCCACTGGTTCGGGGTTTGTAAAATCAAACCTGAATCCATCAGGACCAACCAGCGAGCCGGACTGACGAACATGCTGTCCCAATACTGTTCTCAAGGCAGACTGCAGTAAATGCGTTGCCGTATGGTTGCGAGCAATGTCCAGACGGCGTGGTATATCAACTTCAGCCTCCACAATATCATTTACTGTAATGCGTCCCTGTGCAACCCTGCCCTGATGGACAGTGATCTGGGGCAGTGGCCTGATGGTCTGCCTGACAAGCACCCTACCATGCTCACCTCGGATCTCACCAGTATCTCCTACTTGCCCACCCATTTCTCCGTAGAAGGGCGTTTCCCTAAGGATCACCTCCACATCTTCACCCGCAGACGCAGAATCCCTCGGTCTGCCATGGACCAACAATCCTGCTACACTGGATCGGTGTCTCCATTGATCATAGCCAACGAAGTTGGCAGATGGAATACCCAACTGCTCATAGGACTTCCCTTCCGTGCCACCGCCTGCGTTGAACTTTGCGGCTGCCCTCGCCCGCTCCCTCTGCTGCTCCATCTCCCGCTCAAACCCCGCCAGATCAACGGAGAAACCGCGCTCGGATGCTACCTCAACAGTCAATTCCTTCGGAAAGCCGTACGTATCATAGAGCATGAATACATCCTCGCCCCGTATTCCCCTGTTGTTCTCCGCCTCTGCTTTCCCCATCACTCTTTCAAGCCAGTTCAACCCAACGGTGAGAGTCTGTCCAAACCTCCTCTCTTCATTGTCTACGCCGTTAAGGATTGGCTCCCGATTCGCCTTGAGTTCAGGATAGACATGCCCCATCTTTTCAATAACGAAGTCAGCCAACTCAACAAGAAAGGGCTCTTCAAGCCCCAGCTTCCTACCAAAGAGGCAGGTACGGCGCAGCAACCTGCGCAGAACATAGCCCCTTCCCTCATTGCCCGGAACCACTCCATCTGCCATCAAGAAAGTGATACCCCGAATATGTTCAGCTATTATCTTGGCGGCTCGGTCAGCACCCTGATCCTGCCCTAAGCTCTTCCCCGAAACCCCTGTTACCTTGGCCAGTATGGGTGCAAACAGGTCAGTCTCATATACTGACCTCTTGCTCTGCATTACAGCAGCTATGCGCTCCAAGCCCATGCCAGTGTCTATGTTGGGCTTGGGCAATGAGGTACGACGTCCTTCTTTGTCCTGATCATACTGGGTAAACACCAGGTTCCATATCTCGGAGAATCGATCGCAGTCGCATGCCGGCCCGCAGTCAGATTTGCCACAGCCAAATTCCGCACCGAAATCATAGTGAATCTCACTGCAGGGGCCACAGGGTCCTGAGTCTCCTGCAGGTCCCCAGAAGTTGTGCTCTTCACCCAGTCTCACGATCCTCTCGGCAGCAACCCCTGTTCGCCGCCAGTACCCAAGAGCCTCCTCATCGTCAAGGAATATGGTTATCCACAGCCGGTCAGGGGGCAATCTAAGCCCGTGAATAACAAACTCCCAGGCCCACTCGATAGCCTCCTTCTTGAAGTAGTCACCCACACTGAAGTTCCCCAGCATTTCGAAGAAGGTGAGATGCTTGGCATCTCCCACAGAGTCGATATCCGTGGTACGGAAGCACTTCTGGCATGAGGCCAGTCGGGGATTCGGAGGAGTGGCCAAACCCAGGAAATAGGGTTTGATCTGCACCATGCCGGCAGTGGTTAGCAGCAAGGTAGAATCACCGTGCGGCACCAGAGCGGAACTGGGCAGGATTGTATGTCCCTTCCCTTCAAAGAAAGTAAGGAAGGCTTTTCTTAGTTCGTCGCCAGTCACATTATTCCCACGCAGTCAATCTCTCACAGTATAGTTGGAAACTCCAGCGTAGAGCAAGCATCGGTCAGTTACTTCGGTCAGCTACTCTTTGCCGGGCCTCGAGCAGCTTGGGCACCATTTCATACCCGTCCGTATCTTCAGGGGCTGTCCACCTCTCAGCAACACCAAGCTTCTACAACAAGCTTCGCGGCCTGTACTGGATTGCCTCAGCCAGGTGATGGGTCTCGATCATGGCGGCATTCTCAAGATCCGCAATAGTCCGAGCAACCTTGAGAATGCGGTGGAATCCTCTTGCAGAGAGCGATAGTTGCTTCATCGCCGCTCTGAGCAAGCCTTGAGCTGATGGCTCTACCTGGCAAAACTCCCTGACCTCAACCGCGGTGGCATCTGCATTACAGGCAGGGCCCCTTCCATCAAACCGTTCCCTCTGAATTTGACGCGCCGCCTCTACCCTGGCACGCACCTTCTCTGAGCTTTCGCCCAGCCTATCATCGGCAAGTTTCTCATACTCTATCCGAGGGACATCGACAAAGATATCAATTCTATCAAGCAGGGGTCCGCTGATCCTCTTGCTATAGCGAGTGACCTCTGCAGACGAACATCGACACTCTTTGACCGGATCACCATAGTAGCCACAGGGACATGGGTTCATGGCAGCTACCAGCATGAAATTGGCTGGGAAAGTGACGCTCCCCTGAGCCCGACTGATAGTCACCACCCTGTCCTCCAAAGGCTGCCGCAGTACCTCCAGCGTAGCATGGCCAAACTCAGCAAACTCATCCAAGAAGAGGACCCCTCTGTGACTCAGACTGATCTCCCCGGGTCTGGGCCATCGCCCTCCCCCAACCAACCCGGCGTGAGAAATGGTGTAGTGAGGTGAGCGGAAAGGCCGTTGAGTAATAAGGGGTGTGTCTGAAGGTAGAAGGCCACCTACACTGTAGATCTTGGTAACCTCCAGGCACTCATCCATGGCCATCTTAGGAAAGACAGAGGGAAGTGCCCGGGCCAGCATAGTCTTGCCGCTGCCTGGAGGACCGACCATGACCATGTTGTGTCCTCCGGCCGCCGCCACTTCCAATGCTCGTTTGGCATGTTCTTGCCCTTTGATATGAGTCAAGTTAGTCATATTCCACACCGGCAATGCCATCTCCTCAGAAGGAACAGATGAATATGGAGGAATAGACCTCACTCCTCTAAGATGGTCGATCAGCTCAGAGAGTGAACTAACAGCTATGACGCTAACACCTTCTATTAGAGAAGCCTCCCTGGCGTCGCAGGCAGGGACTATGACAGTGGACAACCCTTGCTCCTTGGCAAGTGCAACCATAGCAAGTATGCCATGCGTATGGCGCAGGCTGCCATCGAGCGAGAGTTCGCCCAAGAAAAGAACCTCAGAAACGTCAGCCGCTACCTGCTCTGAGCTGAGGAGAATGCCTACAGCAATGGGAAGGTCATAAGCAGGCCCTTCCTTTCTGAGGTCTGCTGGAGCCAGGTTAACCGTAATTCGTCTGGCAGGGAATGTGCAACCCGAATTCCGGATAGCTGCTCGAACCCGTTCCCTGGCCTCCTGTACCCCCATATCTGGCAGACCCACTATGGTCATCGCTGGCAACCCGCTCGAGATGTCCACCTCTACCTCAATGAGCTGACCATCCAGGCCAACTACGGCGGCAGCATTTACCTTAGCAAGTGCCACGACATATCCTCTTTCTCATAGAGGCGATTATAGCAAGCTCAGTACTTTATAGACAATGCCGCAGTGCCCCCAGGCATCCAGGAACCGCGGAAGTCCCAGGAACATGATCTCAGAGACTTCTCTGTACGTGAAGATTATGTCAATTTGACTCCTGGTAGATGTCCCACTATATAATCCAGTCTGACAACGGACGATTCGAGGAAGATCGGTTGTGAGGAAACAACAACGGGTGAAGTACAAAGCAGTGATCTTCGACCTTGACGGGACGCTATTGAACACCATTCAAGACCTGGCAGACTCCGTGAATATCGTGCTCAGGCGCTTCGGATTTCCGGAGCACGATGTCGAGTCCTACAAGTACTTTGTCGGTGATGGCATTGAGGAACTGGCGTGCCGGGCGCTTCCGGAGAACCACCGTGATGAGTCTGCCCTGGCCAGATCCATCGCCGCCATACGTGAAGAGTACTCCAAGCGATGGGCCAACCACACCCGTCCTTATGAAGGCATTCCGGAGCTTCTTGACGCCCTGACAGCACGTAACATCAAGACAGCTATACTGTCCAACAAGCCTGACGACTCAACGAAAGCTACAGTATCCAAGTTGCTGCCCAAATGGCAATTCCAGTTCATAGTAGGAGCATCGCCTGCCGTGCCCAAGAAACCCAATCCCAAAGCCGCCCTCGAAATTGCCCGGAGTCTTGACATATCGCCGGACGAATTGATTTATGTGGGTGACACAGCTACTGACATGGCAACCGCCGTGGCCGCAGGCATGTACCCCGTAGGCGCGCTCTGGGGCTTTCGCACTGCTGAAGAACTCACACAGAGTGGTGCCAAGAAACTCATCAAGGAACCTGGCGATCTTCTGGAATTACTCTGAATAGCGATGACGCGACCCGTAGACTGAGGACACAGTAGCGGTAGGTTTGCGAACAGGTGTGAGCAGCATACTATCGGAATATACTTTCAGGGCTGCAAGGGACCATCCAATCGCCTCAAGGGTGCGGAAAGGAGCATTGTCTCCGTGAGGATACCGATCAAGGTGAAACCTCGATCCAAGACCGAAGACGTCACCAAGGAAATGGACGGGGACGTCTACGTAGTCAGGGTCAAGGAGCCGCCGGTGGAGGGCAGGGCCAACAGAGCGGTAGTGAAGCTGCTGGCCAAGCACTTTGGCGTTCCCGAGAATCGACTGAGGATTGTCAGTGGCCTCACGAGCAAGAACAAGATCATCGAGGTGATGCCCGTCGAAGGGAGTGGACGATGATGGATGACAACAAAGGTAAGACGGACGACCAGTCCAAGAGCGACTCGGCCAAGAAACGCCCCAGCCTCAGAGCCGTGTTCACCAACATGAAGGTCAAGATGCCTCTGCACAGGAAGTTGTACCTGGTGTTCCGCAATAACTGGATCAAGATCCGGAGAAGGCAGAACTGTTGCGGCCACCTTGGCGAGCCCGGTTGTTGAGAAACCGCAGAGTAGCTCCCGGTCAGGGAGTTGGGAAAGGTTATGCCGAAATCGCTCTCAGAGCTTGAGCTATTTCCTCGCGCCAGGCATCTATCCGCAGGCCACAAGCGCTCACGAGCCCGTAGCAGCCAGCTAGCATCATGTCCCCGTGGGGTGTGGCCCGATGAAGGTTCAACCGCAAGCCAACGGCTACGTCCTGACGTGGTCCAGTCACTGCCACAAAAGGCTTACGCCGGCTCTTGCCCATGATAACCGCCCCATGACCGCCATCCTCATATACCTCGCTATTGCTTATGGTACCCAACGCCAGCCTCTTGATCAGCTCATCCAGCTTGACCCCATTGAGAAGATTGGTATGGTGCTCAAAGAACCCCTCAACCAGACCACCTCGGAGATGGAAGGCAACAACATGAGAATTGCCCATATTCACGATTACCACACGGTCGTGCCCCGAAACCTCCCTGTCCTGCAGCGCCCCCATCACGGCAGAGGCTCCGGTATCCATAAGAAGCACGGGAATATCAGCATCAACGCTCTCAGCCACCGCCTTCATTCGCGTCAGATAGTCAGGTAGTTCACCAGCAAGATACGCAAAAGCTGCCAGTTCGTTCCTCCCCAACATCAGATGCTCCAGATACTGGAAACGGAAGAGGCGATTGGACACTCCGGGAGGAGCGTAACCGTGATCGAGCACAGCAACTGCCACAGCATCGAACTGGCCATCTACACCAAAGGCATCGAAGGCCTTCCTGATAGCCGTCAGGTCAAGGTCCCTGAGCTTGATTATCTCCGTGTTTGGATTGGTGACTTTCTCATCAGGGCCAACTATGGTCACCCCCATGCTCTTAACGACCTCCAGATCATCGTTGAATGTGACTGCTGCCTGGGCAGTGGCGTAGGCTGGCAAACCTGCACTGGTATGGCGTCGTAATGCCCTTTTGCTCGGTCCACCTCCCATAGTCACGCCAGTGAACAGAATAGGATGACCGGAGGCTGTAGCCCCAGATATCCGCTCGGCAAGGACAGCAGTGGGTGAAGGCATAATCATCTTGAAGCAATTCTCCACCACCTTGGAGCTATCGAAAAGCAGTATGTCCTGGGTAGCCGTGCCGATATCCACTGCAAGAATGCGCATACTCTTGTCACACCAGAGCCAGCTTCGTACCCAGAATCATATCGGCGCAGGTTGAAAACTGCAACCCCACCACCCTGATCACACCCTTAATTCGTGGAGTACTCCATAGGTCATTCCTGCAGAAGCAGGCACACTCGATCAAAACACCTGGTCGCTCTCCATCAACACATCTGTCAGAGAATCTCTGACAGACAACAGGCGTTTCTCGGTGTTATCTTGACCGAAACAGAACTTGCTCCACGGCGCTGTGGCGGCGTAACACAGAAAACTATGGTCAAAGGGCTTATCATGCATGATAGATCGGGAAGGGGAAACCCCTCCTCGTTCCCCGAAAGTCACCTCGGAGTCTGGAACCGGAAGGAGGGCCAGAGATGCTTACCAAATACGATGAGTTTGTGTGCCATCAGATTGTAGCTACCTTTGACAGTGTGGAAACAAGTGCCCGTGAATGGACAGAGAGGCTATGGTTCTGTGCCCACGACACCACCGGAGAGCTCATACTGGTAGCTGGATTTGGCTTCTACCCCAACCGCAATATCATTGATGCCTTCGCCTGCCTTTCTGTTGGAGGCAAAACACAGCATAACGTCAGAGCATCCCGCGAGCTTCGCCCCAGAATAGATGCGGTTGAGGTAGGCCCCTTCTCCTATGAGGTGATCGAGCCACTGAAACGGTTGAGATGGCTTCTAGCTGATAATGAACACAATCTCAGCTATGACATCGAATTCCAGGCAACAATGCTTGCCCATGAAGAGGAGCCACAAATCGGGCGTTTTCGGGGCAGGGTGGAGGAGAATGTCAAGCGCTATTTCCAGGTGGGCAAGCCCAGTGGGTGGCTAAAACTCGAAGGCCAGACCTACCGTATCGACAAGGATACCTGGCGAGCAGAGAGGGATCACTCCTGGGGTATCCGCCGGGGTGGTGGTGTACCGGAAACAGGCGTACAGCCTGGCGACATCCCGGAGGGCTACCTGTACAACATGATCGTGGCGCAGTTTGATCAATGGGGTGCCACCTATCACACGCGGGAGACATGGGACGAGAAGTCCCGCCATTTCAGCGGCGGAGTCTTCTATCCCGTCGAGAGTGGCAAGTCAGAGCTGGCATTAACCAGAGTGGAGCACGATTTCAAGTTCAGATCTGACATCCGCCAGATCAACGGGGGGAATGTGGTGCTTCACGTTGAAGACGGCTCCAGGATCGACATATCGGTGCGCCCCCTCAGCGTCTGCTACGTCAAGGCGGGCGGATACTTTGGCTACAAGGGTTTCACCCATGGTCTGTGGCTGGGGCCCTACTTCAACGACAGCGTCAGGATAGACCTAGCCGATCCCAACGCCATCCGTGAGGTTTCTTTCCTTGATGATGTCATGTGCCAGATGCGCTGCGGCAAGGAAATTGGGTACGGCATTGTTGAAATGGTCGTCGTGGGCAAATACCCCAGGTACGGATACCAGGGATACTAGAAGGACGCAGACAGAACCAGGAAACTGACGCACTTATATCTGTTACAGGAGGCAACAAGATGCAGGCAAGAAGTGCAGACCTCTCCGAAATGCAGTCGAAACTCATCCCTTGGCTACAGGAGAAGATGCCCAAAGCTAAGAGACTGTCCATCTCAAACATGGAAAGGTCGGGTGCCGGGTTTTCCAACGAAACCTTCCTTTTCAACCTGAACTGGAAAGAAGGCCGAAAGTCCAAGTCCGAGGGGATGGTACTTCGCTGTCCGCCAACCTCATACCCCATCTTCCCCAAGTATGAGCTGGAGAAACAGTTTCGTATTATGCAGATACTGGGGAAAACAGACATACCGGTACCAAAAGTCCGCTGGCTACAGGAAAACAAGGAGCTGCTGGGCACACCATTCTATATCATGGGCAGGCTTGACGGTGTCGTCCCTCCAGAATATCCCCCTTACCACTCATTTGGAGTTTACTTCGATGCCACACCAGCACAACGCTCCAAAATGTGGTGGGGAAGCCTCGATGCCATAGCCAGAGTCAACATGCTGGAATGGAAGAG
>JBGOWL010000280.1:0-2755 GCA_041478585.1 Dehalococcoidia bacterium
AGGAGATCAGACTGCAAAGCCATACGATTGCGGTCGCGACAGGTCGTCTGGAAGACCGGCTCAAGACCCCACTGTTTGGCCAGATAGCAGCCTGCAAGGGAGCCCAGCCTCATCACTGAACTCTGCTGGTCAGTCAAATTGACGGCATCGACTCTACCCCGAAGCAATCCAGCGTTCTCTTTCATCTCGGCTGTGTCTACCCCCTTGGGGGGACCAATCTCGGTTGTTATCACAAACTTGCCGCTAGCCAGTTTCTCTTTGAGACTCATTATGATACCGCCTCCTTCTCCTGTTGCTCGAGCGCCCACATGATGGTTGATCTCAGGCGCTTAGGAGGTTCCATTTTGCTGTAGGCCTTGGGAGGGACTACCTCTTTCAACTTGTCCAACCTGTTCAATTTCTTCAGCCGCTGATAGATGAGATGCCACCCGCAATCCCTGATGTCAGGCTCCACCTCACATTTACCGTCTTTGGCCCCACCGCAGGAACCATTGATCAGCGACTTGCTGCAGGCGGTCAGAGGGCATATGCCGCCAGTAATATCAAGCAGACAGTCGCCACACTCACGACAGCGCTCGCTGCCTCGCCATTCCCCGCGGGCACCCCCGAGGTTCAGAGTATTGCAGGCGGGGTGTGTCACCTTGTCAACCACTGCAGCGGTAGCCTGCACCCCAATGCCACAGGTCATCACCAGGAGTGAGTCTGCAGCCATGACTTCGTCCTCCCGGTTCTTCAGACGCAGCTTGATCAAAGCCTTGTCACAAAGAAAATCAATCACTGTGCAGCCTGTCACCGTCTTGCCAGCCCGTTCCAGCTTTTGCTTCATCTCCAGAACTTGCGGTTCCCCACCTGTCTGGCAGACCTCGGCACAGCCTTTGCACCCGACGATGAAGATTTTGTTTTCACCGTTTAGATAGCCTAGGATTTCTTCCCAGGGTTTAAGTTCCGAAACTAGCATCTCTCTATTTCCTCCAATACTAATTCGGCGATTCCAGGGATCTTCTGCGCCAGCTCATCAGAGGGCTCCAGCCCCAATTCTATCTCTTTGGGTTGAATGCCAAAGATGACGACATCATTCGGCTTTCGCCCCAGCATATCCATCATCCACAGGGTTTGAACAAGGTTCATTTGGTGAAGCGAATCGACACCTTGCTCATCGAGGTCGACTTCTTCCAAGCGAAAACGGTAAACTGCGCCCGGCTCACAGCCTCCGTCAGCAGCATCAACTACTATGAGCTTGTCCACGCTATCCAGAGACAGGAGTACATCAGGGGAAGTTCCAGCATCTATTAGCTGCAGGCGCTCACCATGGACACCCATGTCGCGGAGCGCCTCAACCACGTGGACCCCTACCCCATCGTCTCTCAGCAGGGTATTGCCTATGCCCAGCACGGCAATGCTGCCTGGCCTGCTACGACACTCTGAACTGGCCAAGTGCTCTTCCTTTCGGTGTAACCAGATGAACAGCGCAGGCAATGCAGGGATCGAAAGAGCGGATGATGCGGACAATCTCGAAAGGATTGTTCTCGTCATTCACCTTTGTCCCGATCAAAGCCTGCTCTAATGGACCAGGTTGGTTCTTGTCATCTCGTGGAGAGCCATTCCATGTGGTGGGCACGACGCACTGGTAATTAGCGATCTTCTTGTCTTTCACTTGGACCCAGTGTCCCAGAGCCCCTCTGGCACCGTCCACTAATCCCATGCCCATGCCCTCGTCAGGTATCTCGTAGGCAGTATAAGCCGGCTCACCAGGCTTGAGCTGCAAGAGCCAAGCCGGCATGGAGTCGGCCACTATCTTGCAATAAAGAGCGCGCGCAGCATGGCGGCCCAGAACTGAGAAGAGCGCCTTGGGTGAAGCTTTGAAGTGTGAAAGGGTGGAGTCCACCAGACCTTTAACCACGGGGTCGCCAGAGGCGTAAGTGACTGCCACCCTAGCCAGCGGGCCTACCTCATAGACCTTGCCATCATAACGTGGCGCCTTGATCCATGAATAGGCACCCTTCTTTCCGGGCTCGGGCCGGGTTTCGCCGTTGGTGGGGTGTTTGCCTGTCGAGGGGTCTTCATACCAGGAATGGTTGACATACTCGGCTATTTTGTTCGGCTCCAACTTCCCTACCTTGAGGTCAGAGGATATGGTTCCCTGTTTGAGCAGCCGTTGCCTCTTGGTCAGATCGGTTTCTTTGCCATCCAGGTCGAAAGCGCCATAGGAAAGTAGATTGCCACAGCCGGCGCCAATGCCAAAATAGTCGCTGTAGGCCTCTGCCACCATGATTACATCAGGCACATATACAGTATCAATGAAGTCTCGCAGTTCATTCAACCGCCACAGGAAGGAGGCTATCTTATCAATGGTTGGGGTTTCCGTCACGCCACCAGGGACGATGGAGCAATTATGCGGCATCTTGCCACCGAAGATGGAGAGCATCTCCTGCCCTTTGCGTCTCATCTCCAAGGCTTTCAAGTAGTGGGACAGCGCTTCGATGTTGGCGGCATCTGAAAGACGGTAGTCACCCTCGTAGCGTGGAACGAATGGTCCCAGTTCACCCCGCTGTGCGAAGCTTTTCACCGAGTTCAGAACGGGATCGCGGCCATCATATTTGACTACGCTGGTCACATCGACGTAGTCCAGTGCAGTCAGATGATAGAAGTGGAGGATGTGGTCAGCAATGTGAGCTGCGCCAAGGATCAGGTTACGCATGATCCTGCCGTTGTCAGGGATCTTGTCGGCGAGACCAAAGGCGCTGTCGAGATTCAA
>JBGOWL010000186.1:0-4150 GCA_041478585.1 Dehalococcoidia bacterium
CTCCGTCCCGATAACGGGGTCCTTCAGGCCGAGGGCTACGGTGGTCTTCAGCCAGCCCAGAAGAGTGCCGGCGTCGTATAGTTCCCCATCGAACTCGTAGGCATATATGGGCTGTTTCTGGCCTAGACGTTTCAGGGCGTCTGTAATCTGTATTTCGCCATTCCTGCCCGGCGGGGTGTTCTCAATGGCGGCGAAAATCTCCGGCGTGAGAACATAGCGCCCCATGATGGCCAGTCGCGAAGGAGCCTCCCCGACCTTTGGCTTTTCAACCAGGTCCTGCACCTCATAGACCCGCTCGGCCACTTTCCTGGCCTTGATGATCCCATATCGGCTTACTTCCTCTTCAGCCACCTCTCTGACGGAAATGACGCTGCCTTGACGGCTCTCGTATATCCCGAGCATCTGTTTGAGTACCAGTTCCCCGTGCTCGAAAATGTCATCCGGCAGAAAGAGGATGAAGGGCTCATCGCCTACCACGTTCTTGGCTGTCAGTACGGCATGTCCCAGCCCCAGTTGCTCCTTCTGGCGGACATAACAGATATCAACCAGGCTGGACAGGCGCCGGATCTCATCTAACTGTTCGGTCTTGCCCTGCCGCTCCAGCATTTGCTCCAACTCGAAGGAGCGGTCGAAGTAGTCTTCCATTGACCTCTTGCCCAGCGAGGTGACAATAACCACCAGATCAACGCCACAGGCAGCGGCTTCTTCCACACTGTACTGGATCAGCGGCTTGTTGAGCAGCGGCAACATCTCCTTTGGCTGGGACTTGGTCACCGGTAGAAACCTCGTGCCCCAGCCGGCGGCGGTGATGATAGCCTTTCTGATTCTCGCCACTGCTCGTACTACCACTACCTGCGTGATTGGCTGCGGTATGGCCTTGTCTGGGATGGCTTCCTGGATGGGTTCAGGCTCTCAGTGAGAAAAGCCGTCCTCTCCGCCACCATCTTCGCTGCCTGGATTCGGTTTGAAGCCTTCAGCAGATCGCCTGCCAGCTTCTCATCTCTGATTATGTCCCTCACCCAGGTGCTGAAGTCGTTTTTCTGTGCGTTTGCATGGTAGGCGAAAGTCTCATCTGCCATGGTGCTAAGGGCTTCTGCAAGATCCTTCATGTTTCTCACCGTGCGGCCATCTGAACACCAGAATACATACGCATCGGGCACATCGGCCAACCAACTCTTTGCTTCCTGCTTTAATGTGTCATTCATATGCCTTTCACCTCCTCTCGTCGATTACTCCCGGACATGCCCTTCAATGCCGGAACAACAAGATTTTCTCACATAATGGATTGACTTGCAAGAGCTAAGGACGCCTGTGATACATGTCAACCTATGGCCTCAATAGCCACTCAAGGGCAATGGTCATCGCCTTGTCACTCAGCCGCAGCCTATGTCCTGCTCCTTCGATTATGACTATTTCCCTGGGCTCTCGCGCCTTCTCATAGAGCCGCCAGGCCTGCTCTACCTCAACCAGGTCGTCATTCTCACCCTGCAATATCAGCAGGGGTCTGGGGGCAATCCGGTCGATCCAGCGAATAGGAGTGACCTCTCTGAAGCTGTTGAGCCACTCGTCCACAGAACCGGGGAAATCCCTGTCTCTGATAAGTCCGATCTGGCGGAAGTGCTCAATGGAGAAGTCATCCCTGTGGGGGCTGGTGAACTTTCGAAATTCGGCAGGACAGGCACAGAGGACAAGCCTGGCAACCCGTTCACTATGGGCTGCTGCATAGGCTGAGGTGGCAGCACCACCACTGAAGCCCATGAGGTAAATGCGGGATTTGTCCACTTCAGGGGTGTTGTACACAAACTCGATGACCGCTTCCAGGTCTCTCACCCAGCCCATCATGTCGAAATTGCCCCCGCTTGATCCAGTTCCTCTGAAGTTGAATATGGCTGTGACAAACCCCGCGGAGCAGAATCGCTCAGCCAGATGAGGATAGCCTCCGTCATCCGGATCCGCAGGCTTGCCAGATGGTATGCCATGGCAGATGCAGAGAGCAGGCAGACTTCCCCCATCTTTGGGACGAAGTAGCTCCCCTGCAATGGGAATCCCTTCAACCTCAAGAGTGAATGGTTCTCTCTTCATGAACTATCAACCATCAGCTATCAGCTTCTTGTAGAGGCTCTCCGGAAGGAAGGCATGACGATGGACATCCTCTGCGTAATACTTCGTAGGCACGCAGTGCTCTCTGCTCAATTCCCTGGGATTGTGCACTTTCGAGGCGATGGAGAAGGTCCACCAGTTGCCGGCATAGGTGGCCAGTGGCACTGTGTAGAGGTCCACCGTATTGAATATCGTGGCCAGCCTCTGTTGTACCTCACGAACAAAGGCCCGGTGGAAATGAAGCGACTCGGTCTGGGCTACGAACATCCCATCTGCCTTCAACGCTGAGAAGACACGGGTCAGGAATTGATCGGTGAAAAGCGCTGCCGCAGGGCCGACAGGATCTGTTGAGTCAATGACAACAACATCGAATTTCTGCTGCGTTCGAGCCAGGAAATCTCTCCCCTCTGCTTCTACGATCTCCGTCCTTGCATCGGCGAAGCCGCTCGATAGAGTGGGCAGGTACTCCCTGGAGGCTTCTATGACATCCCTGTCCAGCTCCACAAGGAGGACTTTCTGCACTGTCTCGTGCTTGAGTACTTCGCGCAGCGTCCCGCCATCACCACCACCAATGATCAGAACATCGATGGGATGGGGGTGGGCATGCAGGGCTACATGGGCCAGCATTTCATGATAGAAGTGCTCATCCCTCTCAGTGAGCTGGACCACGCCATCGAGGGCAAGCACTCTGCCAAAAAAGGGATTTCTGAAGATAAGCAAATCCTGATGCCTGGTCTTACGCCGGCAGAGTACCTCCTCAAATTCATACTCATAGTTGATGGGGGAAAAAGGGTCCATCTCTTGAAAGAGAAAATTGGCCATTCTTAACCTCTACTCCGTATAGTGAATCGCCGGAATGTGGAAGCCATCGAACTGGGAAGCGTAGGCTGTAGTATAAGCACCTGCCGACATAATATGGATTCTGTCTCCAACCTCCAGATGCGGCACCTCCGCCTCGGTTGAAATAACGTCGAAGCTGTCACAGGATGGCCCCGCCAGGACACACTGAATTGGCGGCCCATCCCTCGGGGTCAGGATGCGGTATTTGATGCCGCCCACTGATTCCATAAGCCCATTGAAGACACCAACGTCCAGATAAATCCATAGTTTCGAATCCCGCACAGCCTTGGCTATGACCGTAGCTGCCAGAATGCCCGCCTCTCCCACAAGAGCCCTCCCCGGCGCTATCGCCAGATCAACGCCTCCGGGGAAAGCCCTGGCTACTGACTCGTGGATTACCTCAGCGATCTCTGCTGTGGAAGGCACCGGCCTTAGATATTCGATAGGAAAGCCACCACCGACATTGAGCAGGTGCAATTGTATGCCCCTGTCCGCCGCCAGTTCCCAAACGATCCTGCTCTTGTCAATAGCCTTTGCCCAGGTGGCAGCTCTGGTGCACTGTGACCCAACATGGAAAGTAACCCCCGCCGGTTTGAGCCCCCTGTCACTGGCTCGCACCAGCAGGTCAGCAGCGTCTTCCGATTCCACTCCAAATTTGTTGCTTAGAGGCCATTCACTGCCGTCATTAGGTACAGTAAGACGAACAGTCACCCTGCTGCCGGGAGCACACTCTGCCAGTTTCTCAATCTCTGCATATGAATCGAAAGCAAACAGATCTATCCCACTGGCATGCGCCCGTTCGACAAAAGCCCGCTCTTTGACCGGGTTTCCTGATATGATCCTCTGGGTCGGCACTTTCAACTGAAGCAATGACTCAAGCTCCCCCAGCGAGGAAATCTCGAATCCGCAGCCAAGCCCCTGAAGAAGCTGCACAATGCCAGGGTGTGGATTCGCTTTCAGAGCATAGTAGACTCTGGCTTCTTTGAACTGGTCCCGAAACTCCTGGTATTTCTCTCTGATCGTTCTCTTGTTGATCACCAGAGCCGGCGTTCCCACCTTCTCTACTATGTGCGTAGTCTGCCCCTGCAAATGCGGACTTCTACCAGGCAACTTGCTGTACCTCCTTGTTCCCGTTGTCCTGCGCGGTGCAAGAAAGCCAAATAATAGCGTTTCCCTGATTTCACTGCAAGAAATCTTTAGTGGCCTGTCA
>JBGOWL010000116.1:0-5653 GCA_041478585.1 Dehalococcoidia bacterium
TGCAGACTGGGCAGGTGCCACTTACGGCAGGTCTCTTGTTCTTAAGAACGACTGCCTTTGGATTCTGGATCTCTCTCTTTTTTTTGCACTTCACACAGTACGCTTGGGGCATTCTTCTACCTCCTCCTTTTATTTACTTGTGTCCTGCCAGCATTTTCGTGCTTGCTAGGTACACTGTGCGAATGATATGCACATGATACGTGAATTGTCAAGAGGGGTGACGCTGAATTTCACCATATCGTTCAAATTCGTTATATTTTTGTGTGCTTTGCGGACGAGGATGACGAGTCGCCAGGCTATCTTGAGATGCTCTGGCCAACCGAGAGACCTGGCCTCGTTGCAGTGAAACCAACCTTTTTGATGTATCTGTTTCCTGCTGACGTCACTGTGATGGCGAGATATTCAGGCCAGTTCCTTGCCGATACTGAATGCCTTGCCTACGGGTTCTCCAAGACCCTGATACTGGGCTGCGGGGTTGGTGACAAAGGTAAGGGGTTTGATTTTGGTCACGTCCGGTTTGCCATCGGTAAGGCAGTCCTCTGAGACATGCGTCTCCTCAATTTTGCCGATGACTAGGGAATGGCTTCCCAGATCCATAATATGGACTACCCTGCATTCCAGATTGACTGGGCATTGCTCGATGAGAGGGGCGTTGCCCAATTTCCCGTAGAATACCTTGAAATGGCAGATCTCTGCTTTGCTAGCTTTGGAGCCGGACACAATACCGCAGTAGTCTACTTCCTTCGTCTGATCAACGGAGGGTATATTGGCTGAGAAGGTCATGTTTTGCCGGATGCCCTTGAGAGTGTATCGCTGGTGGCGGATGGCCACGGAGAGCATCGGTGGCTCACCGCAGGCAATGCCGCCCCAGGCGACGACCATGAAGTTTGGTCTACCATCGATATTTGCCCCAACCAGCATGGCGGGCATGGGGTAAACCAGCGTTTGAGGACCCATTTGTGTCTTGCCCATAAGCTATCCTCCCTTCGATGGTGTGACGGTTCTTGGCAACCACGTTGATCTGCAACGTTCAACACGCTATCCAGTGTGGAGCAAATTGGCCAGCTCTCTCTCAACAGCCTTTCTCATTGAGAATGCCGGTCCCTTGTGACTGAACCTAGCCTTTGAGAAGCCCTTCGTGCGCCAGTTCTTGAGCCACATCATCTAAATCCAATTCCTTCAATCTGTCCCTGGTCTGCAGACCTGTGGCTGTGTCCCATTGCCTGATCCGGTAATACTCCTCTCTTGTACTTTCGAATTCCGCCTTGTCAACAACGGAACCCCTTCGGGATATCGGTTGGCCATCCTTGCCGGGTACCAGGCAATCTGGGTTGATTGCGTCTCCCTTGAGGGGCGTGGTAAACCAGACATCCGGAATCTTATCATCCTCTTTGCCCCGGTGGCCTTCCTGAATCAAAATGGCCCGCTGGAGGTTGAAGTTCCTCTCGCCTATTCTGTAGAGCCCTTCTTCGTCTATGTCGCTACCGGTGACAGCGGACAGTATCTGGCTCTCCAGCGAGGGGTCTCCCACATGGTAATCGGAATTGGCGATGTCGAGGACAGGCCACAGGAAGCTGCACAGAACAAGGCATTCCTTGGCATACTCGCGGTCCTGAATCATTTTGGCTGCCATGGCCTTCCCTTCGTGGGTGGAGAAATCGGCGGCGGCCTCGCTTCCCCAGAAGCGCTGAGCTATTTGGCGCACTGTGTCCGTGGAGACGTGGATCCCCGGAGTCCCCTTAAGCCATGCCAACCATCGGGTAACCACAACGCTTATTTCTCGCAGTTGCACTTGGGGCGGTCTTGGCTCCATGGCATGGAGCATCTCGGTAGTGACGTAGAGTCTGGGGTCGGTTATGTTGGGCATCCCCGCTTTTGAGAGATACCTGATGATCTGTTCCTTGGCCTTCCCTCCCGTATGATCGGCAGCTTCGAGCAATCCCCTGGCTATGATATCCCCGAAGCCTTCTCTCAGAGAGATCTTCCTTGCCAGCGCATCTATGAACTCTAGGCTGCCCAGCTTGGATGTGGGAATGCCTGTGTCTTCATCGGTCAGTATGCCTGCTTTGAGACATCTGTAGAGCCAGAGCACTATCATGGAAACGGTCATAGTATCCAGCCCGTATTCGTCACACAGCTTTGCAGCATGAAAGGGTACGTCCAGCCCCGGCCCATAATAGCCTTCAGCCATCGGCCGGTAGAAGGTGGCTGGCTGGCACATGAACTTCCCCTTTTGACCGTTGGCAGCCTGGTAGTTCCTTCTCAGACAATTGCCCAGGCAGCCATAGCATGGCGCTTTCTCTGTCTGGGGTCCGGTGATGCGGAACTCCATGGTTCCCACCACGGACATCAACTCCGTGCCAAAGCTGCTGAAGCGACTGGTCAGTTCCCTCAGCCTCTCAGGCTGAGCCACTGCCATCTTCTTGTTAGTCACGCCTCTCACTGCCACGGCCTTGAGATTCTTTGACCCCATGACAGCTCCCACACCAGCCGAGCCGACAGCGTCATTATCGGCTACGATGGTGGCGAAGGTGACCATATTCTCGCCGGCAGGACCAATGGCTACCACGCTAGCTGATTCCCCCAATTCAGCCTTGAGAGCTTCCCTCGTCTTTATGGCGCCCTTGCCCCGAATGGCGGAGGCGTCCTCGAATTGGACAGTGTCATCATGAATGAAGAGATAGATCGGCCGGTCCGCCTTGCCCTGAATGAATATGGCATCATAGCCGGCGGATTTCAGTGCTATGCCCCAGTTGCCACCCAGATTGGCAGAGCTGAAGTGCTCGGGTGAGGTGGTAGGGGATTTGGCACAGACTACCCATCGTGAACCGCCTATTACAGGGATTCCAGCCAGGGGACCGGTGGCGAAGATGAGGGCATTGTCGGGGTTGAAGCAGGAAACTTTCGGCGGCACGTGGTCCCAGTAGAGCTTGGCAGCGATGCCCCTGCCGCCGAGGAACCTGTCGGCATAGTCCACGGTGGACAGCTTGGAGACACTCCTGGAACTCAAGTCCACCTTCAGGATGTTGCCGGCATATCCGAACATGGGCACTGGCTCTTGCTCGCTTTCCTTTTCTCTCCGGAGTAACCTTTTTGGTCCCGAAGCTTCGAGACTTTGTTCTGACCGGTTATTCATGTTATTTTACCACTAGTGACCCGAGGTGGGTGTGTGCCAGAATCCGCGACATGATCATCTCAGGCAACTGAGTCCATCTGGCTTGACAGCAAATCACAAACCTGGCATAGACTAACCGTTGAGAGGAAGGTGCAATTGTGAAGAAGATGAGAGCGGCAATACTATACCACACCAATACAGCGTTGCGAGTGGAAGAGGTCACCATCGATGATCCATGGGAGCGCGAAATCATGGTCAAGTTGGTGGCTACGGGGATTTGCCACAGCGATCTTCTTCCCATTAAAGGTGAAGTGCCCAGCCCACTGCCGATTGTCCTGGGGCATGAGGGGGCCGGGATTGTGGAGAAGGTTGGGCCCGGCGTGACCACCGTTCTGCCTGGCGACCATGTGGTACTGCCAGTGATCTTCACCTGTGGGAAATGCCGCTACTGCGTTGAGGGCCAGCCGGCCCTATGCGCGGAAGTACTGCCGGCACACCTAATGGGCACCCTGCCTGGCGGCGGAAAGCGTTTGCACAAGGGAGACCAGGACTTGCATTTGTTCTACAGCCAGGGATCCTTTGCCGAATATGCGGTGGTCCATGAGCGCACCGCAGTCAAGGTGCCCAAGGATGCACGACTTGATGTGTTGTGTCTCCTTAGCTGCCGTGTGACCACTGGTGTCGGCAGTGTCATCAACAGGGCTGGACTGCGAGCCGGCGAAAGCATTGTCATCTATGGCTGTGGTGGGGTAGGGTTGAGTGCGGTCATGGGGGCCAAACTGGCGGGAGCCGGCAAGATCATAGCCGTCGATCTGCTGGATAAAAGACTGGACTTGGCCAAGGAACTGGGGGCTGATTACGTTATCAATGCCTCTGGGGAGAACCCCCAGCAGCGGGTGGTGGAGATTACAGGGGGAGGAGCTGACTATTCCATCGAGTCCATTGGAAACGTGAATGTTATGGCCCAGGCTTTCGCCTCCATTCACAGCGCAGGGACGTGTGTTCTGGTGGGGGCAGCCCCTATGGCCGATGTGCTCAGCCTGTTCCCGTTTGAGTTCCTGCTCGGCAAAACCCTTAAGGGTAGTCTGCTGGGCAATGTAAGGACAATGATTGACGTGCCGAAGTACGTCGATCTGTATATGCAAGGCAAACTGCCGATCGACAAACTCGCTGCAAAATACTACACTCTGGACGAAATCAACGAAGCTATTGCGGCTGTTGACAGAGGAGAAGTGATACGGGCGGTGATTCATTTTGATTGAGTGTGGCGAGAGGTTGCAGAGTGAACATCGTGTGCAATAGTGGGGGAACATGGATCTAGCGTGAAGACTGGAGGTGCTTTGTGACCGAGAACAACACTCTACTGGGTGGTTGTCGTGTTCTTGATCTGGCCGATGAAAAAGGGCTTTTCTGCGGTAAGGTACTGGGCGACTTTGGGGCAGATGTTATCAAGATCGAAAGACCGGGGGGCGACCCGGCCCGGAATATCGGCCCATTCTATAAGGATATCGCTGACCCGGAGAAAAGCCTGTTCTGGTTTACCACCAACACCAGTAAGAGGGGTATCACCCTGGACATTGGTACTCCCAACGGTAAGGAGTTGTTCAGAAGATTGGTGAAAACTGCAGACATCGTTGTCGAGTCCTTCGAACCAGACTACATGGACTATGTAGGGCTGGGGTACTCCGATCTCAAGAAGGTCAAGTCCGACATCATCGTTACATCAATCACTCCCTTTGGTCAGACCGGGCCCTATTCTCACTATCAAGCTACTGATCTCATCGGCGCCGCCATGGGCGGCATGGCACGGATCCTGGGCGACCTGGGACGCCCTCCGGTGCGCATGAGCGCCGACCCCCAGTCCTACTTCCATGCCGGCCTGCAAGGAGCTCTCGGTTCGATGATGGCCTACTATCACAAGGAGATGAGTGGCGTGGGGCAGCACGTGGACGTCTCTATGCAGGATGCCGTGGAACTGACACTGATGAATGCAGTCGAGATCTATGAGATCCTCAAGGCGAACCTGGTGGGCCTGGGGCAGTTCTTTGTTTCAGTCAGACCTCAGGTGGGCCCGCTTTTCACTCGTACCGTTGTCCCATGCAAGGATGGCTATGTCACTCTCATGTTTGGTGGTGGCGCCTTTGCCGGATCATCGCAGTCATCCAGGGCATTGGTGGATTGGGCCAACTCTGAGGGGTATGCCTTGGAACTGAGGGACTTCGATTTCCCCACCATGTGGGACAATGCCACCATAACCCAGGAGGAGAGCGACGCCCGAAATTCCTACATCGGCAAGTTTCTGATGACCAAGACCAAGGCGGAACTGTACGAGGAGGCGGTTAAAAGGGGAATCCTCCTGGCCCCCTGCGCTGGGTTCGAGGATGTGCTCAACAACGTTCAGTTGGAAGCCCGGGGCTTCTGGGAGACGGTGGAGCATCTAGAATTGGGTGAGACCATGAAGTACCCTGGAGCCCCTGTCAGGATGAAGGAGACACCGTGGAGGATCCATAGGCGGGCTCCTCTGATCGGAGAGCACAA
>JBGOWL010000198.1:0-3932 GCA_041478585.1 Dehalococcoidia bacterium
CATGGTCTCCAGCCATCTATCTACAAAATGACCTGCCAAGCAAAGGGGGGGAGCCTCGCTCCTAGCCTGCCCACTGGCACACATTCCGATCGTGTCTTCCAACGCCACGATTTTCCTTGTTTCCTTGAGCTACTGCAGAGCACTGCGCTATTTGGGCAACACGCCTCTTCGCACGATCACTCCAGAGCAAGGAGCAGCCCTATAAGTCCTATCCGGCAGAGCAAAAGAGGCACAGATCAGCCCTACTCCCGGTAGCGTAGTGAATGGTTCTGGGAACAGAACCAAACCCAGGCCTATGGCTCTTAACAGATTGCGGTGACTTCTCACAGTGCGGTGACTTCTCATATCTTATCCTTATATCCTATATCCTCATATCCTCGGGATACCCTCGAGGATCAATAGTCTTTCTTTCTATCCCTGACACGTTTTTCCCCAAAGTCCAAGTCAGAACCAGATACTCCCTCCAACCTGCTGTGAAGACAAATTCACCAGCTAGTGCAGAGGATTCATTATGTCCAGTGCTACAATGCACATGGCTATCACTACGAAACCCCATACCATTACGTCTGTCTTGCTCGGCATTGCCTATTCCTCCTTCTCCCTCCATCCCTTCTAAGAGAGGTGAATGTGGTAAAGCTAGGCTCTTCTACTGCGTCGTGCTGAGAGTTCCTCGTCTCCAAAAAACGCCAGCATGACTGCATTCCCTATCAGCAATACTGAGAGGATAAACACGATTGCCCTCGATGCGGGAGACGCAAACCAGATCCATGCTATGTCTGATAGGGCAAATAACAGCAATCCCCCTATCATCAGGTTGGCCCAACTCAATAGACGTGACATACAAAAACTCCTTCGCCGTAGTCCCCTACGGTCCTAAACAGACTAATCCCCGTCACCAGGTTCTACTAGCGACGGGCCCAGAATTCCCCTCTCGACAGGGCCAGGTACACCGCGTTGACCAGAAGTAATATGGCAACAATGAAGGGGAACAACTTGGCCTGCGGCGAGGCAAATATGACCCACTCGCTGATACCCGACATGGCGAAGAACAGGATCAGCCCCGCCATCACATTGAGCCACGACATTAGCTGCGGCATTGCTTAACCTCCCCTCTGCACGATTTCGATTTCCACCAGCCTCTCCATTTCAGCAAGCTCTTATTTTTTTGTGAAGAATGTGCTCGCCCACTAGTTTGAGCCGTACTTCATGCTCAGTCTGGTCAGTTTGCTCGGTTGAGCTTGAGTAGCGCCGCTTCTCAGATTTTGCCTGATCCCAGAAAACCAGCTGCTATCCGCCGAATGCCCTATTCCTGTGGCTACCAGATTGATCTTCACCCGTCCCGTCAGTTCTTCTCTGGGCAGGTTCATGCCAAAGAAGATAAGAGCACGAGGATCGACATGCTTGGAGATGAGAGTCGCCGCCCTCTGCACTGATCCAAGGGTCAGGTCGGGACCGCCGGAGAAGGTGAAAAGAACCCCCTTGGCACCGCTGACATGGGTTTCGAGCAGGGGTTCAAAAATGACCTCCTCTGCTGCTTGCTCCGCGCTGTTGGGACCATCTCCCTGCCCCGTAGTCATGATGGCTATTCCCGGGATGCTCATCACCCTCTTGACATCAGCTAGATCACAGTTTATCTCTCCGGGGATGTTGATGAGTTCAGAGATCGCCAGTATCCCCTCTGACACGACACGATCTGCAGCAGCAAAGGCTTCCCGAACCGGAACATCGTGATCACCCAAGCGCAGGAGGTGGTCATTGGGAACAATAATAGTGCTATTCACCTTCTCTATAAGGCGACGGAGGCCTGATAGAGCAACCTCCGCCCTCTTGGCGCCCTCGAAGGAGAATGGCGTGGTGACCACCGCCACAACGAGTGCCCCAGCCTCTCTTGCTATCTCGGCCACTACAGGAGCTGAGCCCGTACCAGTGCCGCCACCCATGCCAGCGGCAACAAATACCAGGTCAGCATCTCTCACAACCTTCTGGAGGGCCATGAAGGTTTCTTTGGCCGCCTGTTCTCCAATCCTTGCATCGCCCCCCGCTCCAAAACCCTGAGTGAGGTGCGACCCGATCTGGATGCAGTGATGAATGGAGTGGACACTGGATGACATCTCGAGGGACTTGACATCCGTATTGATTACAACGTACTCCACCCCTTTGATCTGATGCTGATGATGCATCATTCGCCGAACGGCATTGCAGCCACCACCACCTACGCCAACTACCTTGATGCGGGCTATCGTCCTGCCACCATCACCCGCTTTCATTATCATCTCTTCCATCCTTCAGAGTCTCCTTCTTCGTACTTCGTGCTGTTCTCCTCCGGAGTTATACTGGCCAAAGACCTCTGTGAATTCGATCTTTCTTCCACCCTTCTGCCACCCCTGCCTGGTTCTAGCTTCGATCTTCGATTCTCGACATGATCACCGAGACCGTCTGATTGATGGATCGCGCGCTGCTATCTGCTCTCCTTTCGGGAGTGCCCGACAACAAGATAGACTGAGCTAGCAATCGCCAGAATACCGGCAATGCTGACAATCACCTTGGCTCCTATGCTGCTGAAGTCGTTCCACTCCGATATGTCTGAGAGCAACTGACTGAACACACCGGACATTACCAACGCAAGCAGGAAAAAACCAACCACCACGTTGAACCAACCTAACGCACGTGCCATTGTGACTCCCTCCTTATGATCTCTTTTGGATTCGCAGTAACTAGTTCACTACCATTTGCGAGTGCTGGTCGCCTTGTTCAGTTTGTCTCCCAGATTTGAAAACCATTTCCCTGCCGACGACGTCGTGTGTGATGATGAAGACGACGATGACGATGACGACGAGCCCGGCGTTCTTATACCTGTGGCAATGAGGGTAACCTTGGCCTTGCCCTTGAGCTCTTCGCTGAGGGTAGCCAGGCCGAACTTGAACATGCAGTTGGGATCAGCTTCTCGGGAAATGAGCGTAGCCGCCTCGTTGACCTCGCCAAGGCTCATATCAAGCCCACCGGAGAAACTGACGAGAAGCCCCCTGGCCCCCTTCATGGTTATATCCAACAGAGGATTGGTGATCGCTTTTTCTGCTGCATCCATGGCAGGATGTGGCCCCTCACCGCTGCCAATAGCCATAATGGCTGTCCCAGACAAACGCATCACCTGCTTTACATCAGCCAGGTCTACATTTATCTCACCAGGAACATTGACAAGCTGCGAAACGCTCAGGATACCTTCGCTCACTACTTCATCAGCCAAGGAGAAGGCTTGGCCGATGCTGGCATTATGATCCGAGTACTGGAGCAGGCGGTCGTTATGGACAACGATCATGTTATCAACCATTGCTTTGAGCCGATCGACGCCGTCCATAGCAACATCGAAGCGCTTCCTGCCTTCGAAGGAGAATGGAGTCGTTACAACTGCGAGAACGAGAGCCCCACCAGCCCTGGCTACCTCGGCTATGACTGGAGCTGCACCTGTGCCTGTGCCTCCACCCATGCCCACTGTCACGAATACCAACTCAGCGTCCTTGAGCGCCCTCTTCAGCAGAAAGTCCGCTTCTGCTGCCGCTTTAGAGCCGATCTTGGGATCCCCACCAGCACCAAATCCGTGGGTGAGATGCTCACCAATTTGCAGTGATAGTGCCCCGCTAGTGAGATCCAGGGATTTGACATCAGTATTGGCTACAATGTATTCCACACCGGGGATATGCTGACAGCGCATCATGCGGCGAACCGTATTGCAGCCACCCCCACCTACACCTATCACCTTGATCAATGCCGGTGTCCTAGCACGATCAAATGACCTCATTCCTCCCCGCATCGAATCTATCATTGATTCCCCCTCCCTCCTTTCATTAATACTTCCTCTATTTGCAGAATTCTCCCTTTTCTCCATGAGGAGAGAGGACTTCTCCTCCCTCCCCGTTGATGAACCTGTTCCTCAC
>JBGOWL010000169.1:0-4416 GCA_041478585.1 Dehalococcoidia bacterium
CTCACCAACCAGTACGAGGGGAACCTTCTCTGGCAATTCGAGGCCTATCGGCTCTCTTACAGACCTGTAGTTGTGAACTTTGATCCTCTTAATACGACCCATATCTACCACTTAGCTATTGATACATCCAGGATGGATCACAACCTTCTTTCATTAGGAGAATCGGCGACCCCATCTCATGCGGCTGACTCTGATTCGATAATACGAAGGCCGTCGAAAATTATAACACATGCAGTTTGCTTCGGATAGATATTCCACCTTCATGGCGAATCGGCACCGGCGGTCAAAGTGTCAAAACCTGCGCGTAAGGAAGCAGGAGATCAGAGACCTTCTTCAACTTCAGCTTTGGGCCAAACCACGGTATACTTTAGTCCATCATGCACGGTAATCCTGCGTCACCCGACATCAAATCAGCAGACATTGAACAGAATGTCCATGAAGTCCAGCGGCGCATCGCCAGAGCGGCCAAGAAGGCTGGCAGGTCTCCTGCTGACTTAACCGTCATCGGAGTAAGCAAGACCATAGACCTGCTGCTCATTCAGCAGGCCTTCCAGGCAGGCATCAGGCACTTCGGCGAGAGCAGAATCCAGGAGGCAAAGGACAAGATGGCCCAGCTATCGGTGCTTCAGCCGCGTCCCATATGGCATATGGTGGGCCACCTTCAAACCAACAAAGCCAAAACGGCGGTTGGGCTCTTTGACATCATTCACAGCGTTGATACTATCAGACTAGCAGAGGCTATCAGCGAACACGCTCAGCAGGCTATCCACATCCTCATCCAGGTCAATGTCTCTGGTGAAGCCAGCAAATACGGCTTCGCTCCCAACGAGGTTCGCTCAACAATAGAGCAAGCGTCTCACCTCCCCCACCTGGAGATAATGGGGTTGATGACCATCGCTCCATACACTGACAATCCTGAGGAGGTCAGACCGATATTCAGGCAGCTCAGGATGTTGAGGGATTCCCTGGGATTGGAGCATCTTTCCATGGGCATGACCGATGACTTCGAGGTGGCTATCGAGGAAGGGGCCACTATGGTAAGAATCGGACGGGCTATCTTCGGTGAGAGGGAGGACTAGCATCATGAGAATTGCCTTCATCGGCGGCGGCAACATGGGCGAGGCTATGATCCGGGGCATTCTGGACGGAGGTGTGGCCGAGGCCACAGATATCGCAGCCAGCGATGTCAGCAAGGCCAGGCGTTCCTACCTCAGCCAGAAATACGGCATCGCCGCCCTTCCGAACAACCGCTCCGCCGCAGAGAAGGCTGAAGTCATCATTTTGGCCGTTAAACCAGTCTCGATGCCTGAAGTGATGGAGGATCTCAAAGGTTCCATCAAACCAGGGCAGACGGTCCTCTCCATAGCCGCAGGGATAACCCTGGCCAGGCTGTGCCAGGGGCTGGATCGTAAGTCGGTAGTCCGTGCCATGCCCAACATGCCCGCCCTGATCGGGGAAGGGATGACCGTATGGACAGCCACTGGCGACACAAAAGAGGAAGATAAACAGAGAGCACGGTTGGTACTGGGGGCACTGGGCAAGCAGGTATTTGTCCCCGATGAGAAGTATATTGATATGGCTACGGCAGTGAGTGGCAGCGGACCAGCCTATATTTTCCTCATTATTGAGTCTTTAATCGATGCCGCAGTACGAATCGGTCTCCCCCGTGACCTGGCCCACGAGCTGGTACTGGAAACGGTCTCAGGATCAACACATCTGATCCAGAAGTCAGGCAAACACCCCGCCGAGCTGCGAAATCAGGTCACCTCTCCCGGAGGGACAACAGCCGAGGGGTTGCACCAACTGGAGGAGGGAAGCTTGAGAGCCCTCCTGGCCCGGGCAATCATCGCTGCTTACGAGAAGGCAAAAGCGCTCAGAGGGGAGTAGAACCATCGAAACATTGGTGACTACTGTCGTCATTCTACGTCAGTTGCTGATGTGAGCTATCATTATCCGGGCCATCCTCTCCTGGTTCCCAATCAGTCCCGACAACCCGATAATAGTCATCCTTAACTACATTACCGAACCGATCATTGCCCCCCTGCGCCGCATAGTGCCCAGAATCGACATGATCGACCTTGCCCCATTCGTAGCCATTGCCATCCTGATGATCATCACCTGGCTATTGTCCCGGCTAGCCCTCTAGACTTGACCATCCGGTATCTGGTATATGATATGAGTAGCACAATCCAGACTTGGCTATCCCGCTGAGCACTTACGAGGTGAATAATGAACTGGGTAGATGGAGTAATTATCATCATAGCGTTGATCGGTGCCTTCTCTGGATTCAGGCAAGGGCTTATCATGTCCTTCGTCGGTTTTCTCGGACTGATCGCTGGCGTAGCCTTGGCCGGCTGGGCCGCTGACCCCCTGGCCGACAAGATTTCGCCTGATGGTGCAGGGTGGGCATACATACTGGCCTTTATCATCGTCCTGATCATTGTCATGGTGATATTCCACATAGTGGGCACCATCATCAAGCAGTTCATCAAGCTGATAATGCTGGGATGGCTGGATTCACTCGGGGGAGCGCTGCTGGGGCTGTTTGTGGGAGCCTTACTCGCTGCCGCCGTTTTCATAGCTGTAGGTAGATGGGCAGCCGGAGCCGGGGCATCTGGGGTAGAGGAGGCTATTGGCAACTCTGCGCTGGCCGAGTTACTGATGGACAGCTTCCGTCTGTTGCTCCTTCTCCTCCCTGATAAATTCAGCGTAGTCAGAGGATTTTTTGTCTAGTGCTTGGTTATGCCAGCTAGCACTATTTGTGCAAGTATTGGCATTCGGTCACCCAAAGCTGTAGAGGCGTTGGGGCAGGGACCCGACAGCCACCATACACCAAATCCCCAGATGAGATACTATTGTCACTTGACCGCCTGTCAAGACACTAGGTGGCGGCTGGCGTTTTCCCCGGATTCTGCTTCTTCCACTTCTCGAGCAACTGCTCCTTGGTCTCTTTGTGGGCCGGATCAGGCACACAGCAATCCACAGGGCACTGCTCCACACATTTAGCAGTCGAGTACCAGCCTACACACTCAGTGCATTTGTCAGGGTCGATGACATAGATTGTATCCGCTTCCTTGATGGCAGCGTTCTTGCACTCTACCTCACAAGCCCCACAGTTGATACACTCCTCCGTAATCTTGTAGGCCATTCAGTTTCCTCCTTCTGTGTTTGTTCTACTTTCTTCTTCTGTTCTTCTTCTCAGGCTTGAGCGACAGCTTCTTGATCAAGGCTCTGGCAGAGCAGTCAGGCACGAAAACACTGACATCTCCACCACCATGAGCCGCCTCTTTGAGCAAGCTTGAGCTGATGAACTGGTAATCTGCGTTAGACATAAGGCAGATGGTGTCTATGACCGGTGCCATCTTGCGGTTCATCAGAGCCATGTCGAACTCTCGCTCGAAGTCAGAGCCCATCCGCAAACCACGCACGATAAACTTGGCACCTATCCGTCTGGCGAATTCGATAGTAAGAGAGCTATAGGCTTCAACGCGCACGTTAGGTACATGAGCCGTCGCTTCCTTAACTAGAGCCACCCGCTCTGCAGTTGTGAACAGGAGGTTCTTCGGAGGCGTGTCGAATACGCCGATGACCAGTTCATCAAAGAGGGATGCTGCTCTGGTGGCAACATCCACATGTCCTTTGGTTACCGGATCGAAGCTGCCAGGGTAAAGCGCTATTCTCAATTATCATCCTCCTGTCGATAGAATGAAAGGCAGGTGTCCCCATAACGCCGACTCTTAATGAGGTGAAATGATTTGAACTCCTGGGGCAAGGGCTGGTGTCTAGAGTGTTGTACCACCACTGTGGAGTTCTCTCCAACAAGGTGAGATTCGAAGAGATTGCTCAGGGTGCTCTCCAGCGAGGTATCGGAATACGGAGGGTCCAGAAAGACCACATCATACACTTTGTTGACTATGGAAAGTGCTCTGTTGACACTGCAACAGTAGACTGCCGATTGCGATGTCAAACCTGTTTTCTTCAGATTGTCTCTGATCATATCGCAAGATCGCGCATTGCGTTCAACGAAATCCACCCAGCGAGCACCACGACTGAGGGCTTCAATTCCCAACGCACCGCTGCCAGCATAGAGGTCAATGGCTTGCCAGTCCTCGCCAACCATGGGTTGCAGGATGGAGAGTATTGCCCCACGAACCAACTCAGTTGTGGGACGAGTATAGCTCTTTGGAGACCTGAGTCTTGCTCCCTTCACACTGCCAGCAATAACTCGCATGCTCAGTCTAACATTATAGCTAAATTCGCTTCTCAGTCAAAACATTCAGGGATATCCGCAGCCTATTGGCCACAAATATGGGGAGATGCTTTGCCGTAGTGAAGAGGAAGATCAGCTACACCTGTTCTGGAAGCTGAGCCAACCACAACTTTTCGGCAGTTATCACCACCGGATTGTCCATCTCC
>JBGOWL010000161.1:0-4600 GCA_041478585.1 Dehalococcoidia bacterium
CTATGGAATCGGGAACGATCCGGTGTGGTTCAGTATCCTGATATACTTATACAATATCACAATAGCCGCCAATGATAAAGTCATGATTAATACGATTATATCGTCGATGATAATTATGCCCCGGGCTATTCCATTTCATAGATCTGTCAGGCTATAGTTCTGGTGGCCGTGTTTGGACGGGCTGGTCAATTCTCGCCGGTCCTGTTTGTCCGAAGCAGAGCAAAACACTACAATAGAAGCCGGTTATGAGAATCATCACGGGACAATTGGTCATACCAGGCATGTACTTTCCTGCCACAGCCAGTGGGGGTCTTCGGAGGACCAGCAGGTGCAGATGAAGCTATCCAGGAAGAGACTCGATGAATTTGAGCGCATCTTCTATCCGCGTTCCATTGCTGTGGTTGGCGCCTCTGCCAATCCACTCAAAATGGGTTCTCTCTGGGTGAGGGGACTGACCTCCTCCGGTTTCAAAGGTCCGGTTTACCCGGTCAACCCCGGTGGAGGCGAAGTCTGTGGTCTAAAGATATATCCCGACCTGAGGTCGATCGCAGGTCCGGTGGACCTGGTAGTCTGCTGTATCCCTAGAGCTTCTGTCCTAGATCTGCTGGATGATTGTGCCGCCAAGGGGATAGGGGCCATATATTTCTTCACTGCTGGGTTTCGGGAGACGGGCGAACCCGAATGGATTCGGGTGGAGGAGGAGATGGCAAGGCGGGCGTGGAAGGGGAGATTCAGGATCATCGGGCCAAACTGCATCGGTGTTTGCTGCCCTGAGCATGGGATACCTTATGGACCATCTACTTTGCTGGGGAGGGTTGGCTCAGCAGGATTCATCTCCCAGAGTGGTGGACATGCCGGGAAAATGCTGGAGATTGCCACCACCAGGCATATCGGCTTCAGCAAGGTGGTCAGCATAGGCAATTGCTGCGATCTGGGCAGCGCCGATTTTCTGGAATACATGGCCGTTGACCCAAGAACCAGCGTCATTGGTCTCTATCTGGAAGGGCCACGGGATAGTCAGCGCCTGGTTCAAGCTATGGAAGCTGTGTCCCAGAACAAGCCTGTAATGGTTTGGAAGGGGGGCAGAACAGCCGCGGGGGCCAGGGCCGCGAACTCTCACACCGGAGCTCTGGCAGCTTCGGCTGCCGTTTGGTCAGCAGCTTTGAAGCAGGCGGGCGCCGTAGAGGTTCATGGTCTGGACGAACTGGCAGATACCTTTCTTCTCTTCCAAAAAGCAGGCAGGCTGGAGAGGAGCAATCTGGGAATCATCTGCGGGCTCACCGATGGGGGCGGTGGTGAAGCGGTCCTGAGTGCCGATGCCTGCGCTGCCCTTGGGATCAATATCACTCCCTTTACAGAGAGGACGCGGCGGGAACTGCTGGGCCTTCTGGGTCAGGTGGGCAGCGTCCTGGTCAATCCGCTGGACGTGAGTCAGCGATCCGGTGATCTCCAGACCTTCGAAAAGGCTATGGAGCTCGTGGCTGCGGAACCTCAGATCGATGTCATAGTCATCTATGAGAATGCTGATCTGCTGGCAAGGTTCATGACCAAAGAGGTGGCTGACCTGATCAATGCTGTCATTGTGAAAGTCGCCCGGAAGCAGAGCAAACCTGTTATCGTCGTTTCCCCGCCGGGCTCGTCGGATGCAGACCGTCTGGATATCGAATACAGGCTGTCTGAGGCAGGGATCCCCGTGTATCCGTCGATGGAGCGGGCAGCCAGGGCCATTGCTAACGTAAACCAGTACTATCGCCGTCGCGCTACCGCTGAGGACAGTCGTTAGCCACTCTAGACAGGCATGCGGCGTCAGGGGTTCTGTTCTGGGCGCACCTTCACAGCGTATGGAAGCATTGGACTGATACTCATCGGTGCTGTTTTCCTGGTTAGAAAACCCCATGGTAGAATGGTGAGCCAGAGCAATGGAAAGAAGACCCATACATATCCTGTTCCCTGAAGTCGTTTCCAAGATAGCCGCGGGTGAGGTCGTCGAGAGACCGGCTTCAGTTGTCAAGGAATTGGTGGAGAATTCCCTCGATGGTGGCGCATCTCAGATCAGCATAGAGGTGAAGGGCACTGGAGTGAACTTCATCAGGGTGTCGGACAACGGGATAGGCATTCCCGCTGATGAGGCAGAGCTTGCCTTCCAACCGCATGCCACCAGCAAGATCACCAGTCTAGCTGACCTGGATGGTGCTACCTCACTTGGGTTCAGAGGAGAGGCCTTGCACAGCATCGCCCAGGTGGCCCAGGTAGAGATGCTTACTTGCAGCAAGGGGGATGCATCTGGCATGTACATTTGCCTGCGGGAGGGCAGGATAGTCAATAAGGAGGTGAGGGCTTGTCCTCAGGGTACTACGGTGACCGTACGCAATCTGTTTCGCAATGTGCCGGCTCGCCTGAAGTTCCTCAAATCGGCCACCACGGAGAACAATCAGATCAGCAACCTTGTGAGTCAGTATGGCCTTGCCTGTCCGGGAGTGAGGTTCACACTGTCAATTGACGGGAGGAGTGTTCTTCGTACTCCGGGCAGTGGCAAGCTGAGGGATGTGTTGGCGGAGGTCTACGGCCTGGAGATAGCTCAGGCGATGTTGGAGATCAAAGGCAATGCCAAGGAGGGCGGCCTCACTCCGATAGTCAGTGGCTGCACCAGTCCGCCATCAGTCAGCCGTGCTGCCCGAAACTGCCTCAGCTTCTTTGTGAATGGGCGCTGGGTACAGAGCCGTCTGCTGGCCGGCGCCTTGGAGAAAGCCTATGAAGGGTGGCTGGCAGTGCGGAGATACCCTATCGTTGCGATCAACCTTTCCATGGCGCCGCAATTGGTGGATGTCAACGTTCATCCTACCAAGAGGGAGATCAGATTTGCCCAGGAGCCTGTGGTCTTCAATGCGGTCTATGGGGCAGTGCGACGAGTGTTGACAGAAAGAGCCCCTATACCTGAGGTCAAGCCTGTTGCCACCTTTGCGTTGACGGCTGGGCAGAACGTGGTTGATTTGCCAGTCGCTGACAGGGCCACACACCCGGCTTTGCCGCTAATGCCAGAGGTTACTTGCTATGAGATACCTATTCTTCGGGTGTTGGGACAGGCAGCCAGCGCCTATATCATTGCTGAAGGCCCGGATGGTTTGTATCTGATTGATCAACATGCTGCCCATGAAAGAGTGCTCTTCGATCGGATACTGGCTCAATGGACAGAGAGAACGGTCGATGTGCAGTCGCTATTGGAACCGATAGCCATTGAGCTTAGCCTGAAGCAGGAGGAACTGCTGAGAGCCAAGGGAGAGTTGCTGGCCCAATTCGGCTTCAGTATGGAACCCTTTGGTGATAGAACCTGCCTGATACGCGCTGTTCCGGCCATGCTGGTTGGGGCGGGGATGGCCGATGCGGTGAAAGAGGCCCTGGATTCTCTGGATGACGAAGCTGACCCGACCAAGGGTGAAGGGAGAATAGCCCGTTCTCTTGCCTGCCATGGCGCCGTACGTGCCGGTCAACTGCTGAGTCAAGAGGAGATGAGAGAACTGATAGGACAGTTGGAGAGAACTGCCTCGCCTCGCACTTGCCCTCATGGTCGGCCGACGATGGTTCACCTCAGCTCCGGACGATTGGAGAAGGAGTTCGGGCGGACTTGAAGCACTGGGTGTTGGTCAAAATATGGCCTGATCAGGTTGTTGTTTTCTGGGGAACCTGAGAGACAAGGCTGTCATCCAGACTTGTGAATCCACTGGTAATGTAAGCTTTTGAGAGAGGCTTGAGATGATTCTGGACAGATTTGCGTTGACCGGTAAGGTGGCCATTGTCACTGGATCTGGCAGGGGCATAGGGAAAGGCATCGCCCTCGCCTTCGCTGAGGCTGGAGCTGGTCTGGTCTTAGTTGACATAACGCTGGAGCAGGTTGAGACGGCCAGATCTGAGATCGAATTCCTGGGCCGCAAAGCCATGGCCATAGCTTGTGATGTGCGAGAGGCTGATCAGATAGACCTCATGGTGAGTCAGGCCAGGAGCGAGTTCAGCCACATTGACGTTCTGGTGAACAATGCCGGCGGCACCCCATTCAAACCAACTCTGAAGACCAGTCCGCGTACCTGGGAAGCTGTCATACGCGAGAATCTGACTACCACTTTCCTCTGCAGCAAGGCTGTGGGTGCGGTCATGCTGGAGCAGAAGGCAGGCTCGATTATCAACATCTCCAGCCGGGAATCTCAGATGCCAAGCTTGGGTATGGCCGCCTATGGGGCTGCCAAGGCAGGAGTGAATTCTTTGACCAAGACTCTGGCCTGGGAACTCGCCCCCTATGTGCGAGTGAATGCGATACTGCCCGGGGCGGTTTGGACTGAAGGAAGTGCGCCGGTGCTCGAACCCGTGAGGGACAGGGTGATCGCCAATACGCCGCTGAAACGGATTGGCACACCGGAGGACATCGCCCTGGCAGCGATCTACCTGGCTTCCTCTGCCTCCGATTGGGTGACCGGAAAGCTGTTCGAGATCGACGGCGGAATAGAATTCATGCCCACGGCTGCGGAGGGGATGGACAAGCAGCTTTAGGTGTCTTTTGCAGAAGACGTGGAGCTGGAGGCAATAGCCTCCAAAGTAAGGATCGCAGATC
>JBGOWL010000264.1:0-2939 GCA_041478585.1 Dehalococcoidia bacterium
CCTCTGCACTCCCCATTTGCCAAACAATCTCCTCAAAAGAAAGTGGCAAATCTGATTTGTTCATGCTATAATTAACACTCGGTTGCTCATAGAATCAAGGAGGGAGATTAAAGGATGGCAACGACAGAGAAGCCGGAAGTAACTTTCGGCAAGATAACCGATGAAGCCCTGGCCGCAATGCGAGCCAAGTTCGGCATACCTTACTACATGATTCGGCAAAACGAAGTGGCATCAAAGGATGCCATCAGACAGTTCTGCAACGGTATAGGTGACGACAACCCCCTGTATCGTAACCCCGAATACGCCACGAGAACCAAGTGGGGACACATACTTGCGCCACCCACATTCCTTTATGCTGTGGCTTGCCCCCAGGGAATGGAAGGGCTGCCCGGCGTGCATGCCTTCTACTGCGGCTGCAACTGGGAGTGGTTCAAGCCCATCCATATCAACGATGAGCTCACCTGTGTTGACGTACCAATTGACCTGATAGAGAAGCATGGCAAGATGGGCGGACGCCAGTTCCTGCAGATCGGCAGGACGGTATACTACAACCAGAGAGGCGAGGTTGTCAGCACCCAGAAGAGAGAGACCATGCGCGTCGAGAGACAGCAGGCCAAGGAGAGAGGCAAGTACGCCGGTGTGACGAAATACGTGTATACTCAAGAGGAATTGCGAAAGGTCGACCAGTCATACGAGAATGAGGAGGTCAGAGGAGCGAATCCCCGCTTCTGGGAAGATGTCAACGTAGGCGACCCGGTAAGGCCAGTCACCAAGGGGCCGCTGGGCCAGACAGACATGGTGGAGTTCTTCGTAGGCATCGGCGGCGGCCAGGGTGCGCACCGCATACGCCGCACGTACATGAAGCGGCATCCCAAGTGGGGCATCAAAGACCCCAAGTCAGGCATACTCGAGCCCATGTCGGATGTCCACTATGAGTCGGACAAGTCCGATGCCATCGGCGTTCCTGTAGCTTATGACCTGGGCATGCAGAGGTTCTGCTGGGCCGGACACGTCGTCACCAACTGGATGGGCGACGAAGGCTTTATGAAGAAGCTGAGCGCCCGCTGCATTCTGTTCAATGTGTTCGGAGATACGCAGTTCGTCAGCGGCACCGTGGCTAAGAAGTGGACGGAGGGCGATGAGTATCTGGTAGAAATCGCGATTAAGACCGTAAATCAGAGAGGCGAGGAGACTATGCCGGGCAGGGCAGTGGTATCGCTGCCTTCAAAAGTAAGGTGGATTTAGGGGTATCCCAGCATCGAGCTTTGATATCCTAATTAGAATATCAATAAAGGAGGACTAATGAGCGCACAGCAATTCAAGTACCTGTTCACTCCCATCAAGATCGGCCCCTTCACGGTAAAAAACAGGATAATGGTATCGCCCCACGGCCCACTGATGAACGAGTTGGGCCTGCCTACCGAGGAGTACATACACTATGAGATTGAGAAGGCAAAGGGCGGGGCGGGATGGGTTTGTATGTCAATTGGCTATACCATGCCGCACGATACGTGGTTCATGAGAGCCAATGGCGGACACTTCGACCGTCATATCTGGGCCTGGCAGAAAGAGATAATACCAGGCTTAAAGAAAATTGCCGATGGCATTCATGAACATGGAGCCAGATGCAGCTTCCAGCTCTACTCCATGGACACAGGGTGCAAACGTGGGCCATCTCTGATTCCGGATGCCAACTTCGGCGACGAGATGTCGGAGCCGATGACCAAAGCTGATATAAAAGAATACCTTGATTATCACCGCATTTGTTGCGAGAACGTTATGGCAGCGGGCTTCGACGGCATAGATATCCACAATCACTCTGGCATAATTGCTGATTTCCTCTCAGGCAGCATCAACAGGCGCACCGACTAATACGGCGGCTCCCTGGAAAACCGCGCCAGGCTGCTCATGGAAACCATTGAGGTGAGCAGAAAGGTAGTCGGAAAGAACAAGACCGTCGGCTACACTCTAACGGTAGATGACTTGCTGCCAGGCTCCATCGTGCCAGAGGACGCAGTAGAATTAGCCAAGATGCTGGACAAAGACAAGAAGCTAGATTACCTTGTCTGCGGTATTGGCCGCGAGACCCAGTCCATGCATATGTATTTCGGCCCCCACTATCTGCCTCCTGCCTACCAGATGTACGCTGTGGAGCAAATCAAAGAGGTAGTGAAGAATATCCCCATAGTCGCTGTAGGCAGAATTAACGACCCCATGCTCGCGGAGAGCCTCATCGCCGAGGGCAAGACCGACATCGTAGCTATGGCCAGACCCCTCATCGCCGACCCGGAATTGCCCAACAAGGCAAAAGAGGGAAGGCTGGACGATATTCGACCCTGCATGGGAGACAACCAGAACTGCGTGAAGTACATGATGGACGGTCAGCCCATAAGATGCCTTTGCAATGCCACGGTAGGCATGGAGCACATGGGGTGGGGCATAGGGGGTATGAAGAAGGCAGCCACCAAGAAAAAGGTAGTGGTAGTTGGCGGAGGGCCCGCAGGGCTGGAGGCAGCCAGAGTAGCTGCCCTGAGGGGGCACGATGTGACCCTCTACGAGAAAGCCAAGGAGCTGGGCGGTCAGGCCTTGCAGGCGGAGATGCTGCCGGGCAGGGAGGAGATGGGAGGCCTCGTCAGGTGGCAGAAGATACAGCTACCCCAGGCCGGTGTAAAGATTGTCACCGGCACCGAGGTAACATCGCAGATGATTCTGGACATGAAGCCCAAGCCGGATGTCGTGATAGTAGCAACCGGCGCTGAATGGATGCGCAACGCCCTCTCCGGCCAGAGCACCTCGGAGGTAGTAGGATGGCAACAGGACAACGTGTTCACCCCGAGTGATGTTATCCTGGGAAAAGCTAAGATCGGTAAGAAGGCTGTTGTCTGGGATGGCAGGCAGGATATTGTTGCCATCGGGATCGCCGAGATTCTCGCCGATAA
>JBGOWL010000014.1:0-13745 GCA_041478585.1 Dehalococcoidia bacterium
ATCGTCACTCCCAGATAGGCAGTGGACACGAATCCCTTGTTGATCAAGTCTTTTATCACTGGAATGGCTGTATTTGTGCTGATGGCAAAGCCGATGTTCTCCGCACCGGAGGCAATCGCCGTGTTGATGCCTACCACCTGTCCTGCCATATTCACCAGCGGCCCACCGCTGTTTCCGGGGTTGATGGCAGCATCCGTCTGGATGAGATCCTCCAACACCCCACCACCCGAAACCTCAATGGTGCGACCCAGATAGCTAACCACACCTTTAGTCCAGGTAGGCCCTCCAGGAAGGGCCAGGGCATTGCCCACCGCAACCACATCTTTGAGTAGCTCCAGCTTCCCCAGAGAATTGCTCAGGAAATGAGCATAGGGGAGGTCTCCGTCCGGCCGGATCTGCACCACCGCCAGGTCAGTGGTCGCATCTCTGACCCAGGCCACAGCATCGTACACGCGTCCATCGCTGAGATAGACCTTCAATTCCCGAGCGTCACGAACCACATGTTCGTTGGTCACAATGAAGCCCTGAGGATCGATGATCACTCCACTCCCCGCCCCCGTCTCCGGCACAGGCCGATAAAACATGTCATAGGTCAGTTTCTCACTGATGATGGAGACAACGGTCGGGGCAATCTCCTCTACCAGATCAGCTCTCTCAAGAGATTCCCCTACCTCATCATCGACATACAGGGGCGTCCAGTTAGTGCTGATGGGTGTGCCAGAGGCATCGGCCGGGTTGCTGTTCCTGTCAAGCAAAGCACAGCCGGAACCCGTACCCACCAGGCCCACCACCAGAAGGATGACAAGAACGTATTTGACCTTGCTCATTCCGAAATCTCTCCGATGTTTGTATTCTAACACTTTCCGCCAGAAATCGACATTGTCATGTTAGAAAAAATGGTATACCGCTGGGATCAATTCAGGAAGCACCTCGGCAGAGGAAGGTTCAGGGCAGGACCATACCCGCCACCGCCTGCGCCGCGTCCCGTGCCACATCGAGAAGAGGCGATGGGTAGAAGAAGAGCACTAGAACTCCCAGACAGGCAACAGCCAGAGCAGTCCGAAGCGCCAGACTGGAAGGCACACTCTCCGTTGACGCCGGGGTTCCAAACCACGTCACCTTCACTACTCTGAGATAGTAGTAGGCAGAGATGGCGCTGTTGATTACCCCGATGATCACCAGCCAGACCAGGTCGTGGTGCACAGCGGTATTGAAAAGATAGAACTTGGCCAGGAATCCAGCAGTGGGCGGGATGCCGGTAAGCGAGATCAGACAAAGTGTCAGTGCCAGCGAGATTAGCGGAGCATGGCTCCCCATACCTGCGAAGTCATCGATGGAATCGCTCTTTATCTTGTTGGTAATGGCTATTATGGCAATAAAGGCACCGAGGTTTGCCAGAGCATAACACCCCAGGAAGAAAATTAACCCCGTCGGACCAAACAAAACAGGGTCATCCACTTCGGCAACCCTGGTCGCCGCCGCCAGACCCACCATCAAGTAGCCTGCCTGTGCAATGCTGCTGTACCCCAGCATTCGCTTTATGTTGGTCTGCGATATGGCTATCACATTGCCCAGCGTCATGGAGATAGCGCCAAGCACAGCAAATATCATTGTCCAGTCAGGGAGGACATCCCCTCCGAAGGCCTCAAGAAACACACGGAGGATGACCGCAAATCCGGCTGCTTTGCTGGCTACTGAGAGGTAAGCCGTAACAGTAGTAGGTGCCCCTTCATAAACATCAGGGACCCACATCTGGAAGGGAACGGAGGCAATCTTGAAGCCAAAGCCGCCTATCAGGAAGATCAGACCCAGAAGAAGCAGGGGATTCTCCCAGATCCTCCCCGCAGGGAGCGCTGACGCAATCTCTGCAAGTCCGGTCTCTCCAGTGATCCCGAAAATCAGAGCCATGCCGTAAAGCAATACGCCGGAAGCCACAGCACCTAGAAGAAGGTATTTCAGCCCTGCTTCACTGGACTTGGGATCTTTCAGAAAGCCCACCAATGCGTAGAGGGAGATGCTGGTCAACTCCAGGGAAACATAGATAGTGATCAGGTCTCTGGATGCCGCCATCAACATCATACCCACGACTGAGAGGAGGATCAGACCATAGTATTCTCCCTCAAAATGGGAGAACTTGGAGACATAGTCCTTAGAGGCAAGGAGAACCAGGATAGCCACGCCCGATAACAGGACCTTGAAGAATATGGCGAACTGATCTACCTTGATCATCCCATTGAAAAGGTCATTATCCTGCCTGCTCCAAAGGGCTATGCTGACCACAATACAGGCTGCCAGAGCGGCGATGCTGACAAATCGCAGTATCCCCTTCCTGGCTATGACCAGATCAAGCAAGATAACTGCTATCGCAGCACCGGCAAGACACATCTCCGGAGTGAGTAGGTAGTAGTTCAATTACATGCTCCCACCAGAAGTTTTTCTCCTCACGGCAATGGCATTCCTGTTACCCATACATCAATTACATCAGTCAGTATCCTGGGATATATACCGACCAGCATGATCACTACCACCAACGTGAATATGTAGAACTTTTCCAGATTGTCGGCATCTCCCACGCCGTCGTATTTCGACTTCGGTTCCCGGTAGAAAACCCGCTCCAGCATCCACAGTATGTATCCCGCAGTGACAACAATCGCCAGAGCACCCAGAAGGGTATAAATCTTAATGCCTGCGACAGTGGTACTGGTGAAGCTACCCACGAACACTGTGAACTCTGCAACAAAACCACTGGTGCCAGGCAACCCCAGAGAGGCAAGCCCGGCAATGCTGAATACCAGGGCTATGATCGGCATCTGGCGAGCCAAGCCACCCAACTCGGGAATACTTCTGACATGGGTCTTGTCGTAAACCAGCCCCACCATGGCGAACAGCAGTCCGGTTACTATGCCATGGCTGAACATCTGCAAGGCAGCACCTGTAATACTGAGTTCCGACAGAGCGAAGATGCCCAGCAGTACATAACCCATGTGGCTCACGCTGCTGTAGGCAATCAGCCTCTTCAGGTCGGTTTGCCGTATGGTTATGGCCGCGCCGTACAACACGCCGATCACAGCAAGTATGACAAGGATATGAGCATAATCCCTGGCAATATCAGGGAAGATGGTCACACATATGCGGATCATACCGTACCCGCCCATCTTCAGCAGCGACCCCGCCAGCATTACGCTGACTGCCGTCGGAGCATCGGTATGGGCATCGGGCAACCACGTGTGCAGAGGAAAGACAGGCAGCTTGATCGCAAAGGCTGTCAGGAGAAGCCAAAAGGTGGCTGCCAGCGGAATCACGGCTACAAGACCGCCAAAGTCAGTCTGGGCCAGTATCGTCACATCGAAAGTACCTGCAGTGGCATACAGTGTCAGGATGCCGGCCAGCATCATCGCCCCGCCGAACATGGTGTATATGACGTACTTCATTGCAGAATAGGCTCGCCTGCCTCCGCCCCAGACCGAGATGAGGAAGTACATGGGGATGACCTCTACCTCCCAGAAGATGAAGAAGAGCAGCAGGTCCAGGGAGCAGAAAACACCGAGGATGCTCGATTCCAGAATCAACAGCCAGGCAAAGTATTCCTTTGGCCTCAGTGTGACCTTCCACGAAAGGAGTACTGCCAGGAAGCCCAGAAGGGTGGTCAGTATAACCAAAGGCAGGCTCAGTCCATCGACGCCAATATGATAGTTGACGCTGATTTGAGGGATCCACGAGACCATCTCGGCAAACTGGAATCCGCTTTCGCTCCGATCAAAGAGACCGAACGTCGCCAGCGACAGGGCAAAGGAGACAAAGGTGAAGAAGGCAGCAAATCGTTTGATGGCTACTGAATCAAGCCCCGGCACAATGGCTATGAGCAATGCCCCCACCACAGGCAGGAAGATGATTAGTGATAGAGGATGAAAATCACTGAATTCCAAATTCTAGCTCCTCATACCGCCGTATCGGTCCTTGTGGCTATCGTCTCCAATCGTCACGATCATTCCTTCATATGCCTATGTAATCCAATAGACCAAGCCTATGATAATCAGGATCCCCAGGAACATGACCAGAGCATAGGTTTGAAGTCTTCCGGTTTCAGCTTTCCTGATAACCCTCCCGGCAAGCATCGTCCCACCAGCTACTCCATTCACCAGGCCATCCACTACGTAGGTATCAAACACCTGACAGATCCTGAAAACGCCGTTCACCAGCACCCTGACTATGATGACCTGTTCGTAAAGCTCGTCAAACCAGTACTTCCTGTAGAATACCTTGTAGAAGCTGCGGAACATCCTGCCTATCGCCTCAGCCGATATCCACCTGGAGTTGTATATCGCACTCGCCAAGTCAATAGCCAAGAGCGCCACCACGAACGATATCAACGGTATATAGTGACTGTGCCGTAACACCTCTGGGTTCCATAGCGCCTCATGTAGGTGGCTCCACGCATACACATGATGCCCGCCAAAGAACCGGTCGAACCAGCCGGTTACATTGGCAAGTCCGGCGGTAATGGCCAGCACCATCAGCAGGAGCAATGGGATGAGCATCACCTTTGGCGACTCATGGAGATGCACTTCTCCATGCCCGTGATCATTCTTTCCATGAGCCTCGCCATGGGCACCACCCCTATACGCACCGTGGAAAGTCAGAAAGACCGCCCTGAACATATAGAAGGCGGTCATGAAGGCCGTAATCATCCCCAGATAGAACAGAATCATCCGCGCGTCGCCCATCTCAAAAGCCTTGACCAGGATCTCGTCCTTGCTCCAGAAACAGGCCAGAGGCCAAACTCCCGCCATACAGACAGAACCGATCAAAAAAGTAAGATAGGTCCAGGGCAGGTGCTTTCGCAGCCCCCCCATCAGCCTCATATCAAAGGTTCCTGTAGCGTGGTTGACACTACCCGAACCCAGGAAGAGCATCGCCTTGGCGAATGCATGGGTAACCAGATGGAATATGCCCACAGCAGTCACAGCCTTGGCCAACTCCAGCGTGACATGTCCCTCCTCAACTGCAACAAGACCCGCCGCACCCAAACCAAGCATCATGTAACCCAACTGGCTGATGGTGCAGTACGCCAGCACCCGCTTGATATCAGTTGCCACCAGCGCCATGGAAGCAGCGAAGATGGCCGTGAAGGCACCGATGCTGGCTACCACCGTCAGGGCCGTCTCCGAACCAATGAATATTGGGAACATCCGGGCCACCAGGAATACGCCGGCAGATACCATAGTGGCTGAATGGATCAGAGCACTGACCGGCGTGGGGCCTTCCATGGCATCGGGCAGCCACACATGGAGTGGGAACTGCGCTGACTTGCCCACTGCCCCGGCAAAGATGCCAATGGCAGCCAGGGTCAAAGCACTCGCCGCTATGGCCCCGGTTACCGCCAGGTAATGCAGTTCGCCAATGTCAACCGTGCCCGTCTTGAAGTAGAGGTAGAGGATAGCAGCCAGCAGGCCGAAGTCGCCCAGACGGGTAACCAGGAAGGCCTTCTTAGCCGCGGCAGCCGCAGAGGGACGATGGAACCAGAAGCCGATAAGCAGGTAGGAGCACAACCCCACCAGTTCCCAGAAGACATACAGCTGGATCAGGTTGCCTGCCAGAACCAGACCCAGCATAGAGCCGGTAAAAAGCGACATGGCCGCATAGTAGCGGGCATACCCGGGGTCTCCATGCATATAGCCCTGGGAGTATATCTGAACCATGAGGCTACAGAGGCTGACTACCAGCAGCATTGTCGCCGTCAGCGAGTCCACCATGATCCCCAGGCTAACCTGGGTGCTGCCAATAACCACCCATTGGTGGGCGTGGAATTCCAGCTCATGATGAGGGCTACCCAATACGCTGTACAGAGTCCACAGGGAGAGCAGCAGGGACACACCGATAGAGGTAATGGTGATGTACCCGGCAAATTGCGCCTTGTTGTTAAAGAATGGACGAATAACAACTGCAATAAGAGCAGCGGAAAAAACGGGTATCAGAAAGATAAGCCAAACAGCAAATTCTGGAATATCAGCCATCAAGCTTTCCTCAAGATCTCCTGTACTACGTGGTCCTTCTCCTCAGGGACAAGGACGCGATACATGGCAGCTTCTCCAACAGTCCTGCTATCGGGATGAACCAGAATTCGGGTGGGTATTCCTTCACCCTCGAAGAATTCCTTCCACATCTCGGCTATTATCAAATTAGGGGCAGTCTTAACCTCAACCCACATCTGAGTTATCCCTTCATCAGATCGATTTCACTGGCATCCACAGTTCGGCGATTTCGATAGACAGACACGATAAGTGCCAAGCCCACCGCCGCCTCTGCAGCCGCCACTACCATGACGAAGATGACGAAGATCTGTCCTTCGAGCACCACGGATTCGGGAACGAGATACCTTGAAAACGCCACCAGGGTGATATTCACTGCATTGAGCATGATCTCAATGCACATCAGTACAACAACCGTATTGCGCTTGACCACTGCACCGTACAGTCCAATGCAGAACAGGATCGCAGAGAGGACTAAGTAGTGTTCCAGACCTATAGACATCTATTCCTTCCTTACCAGAACAATGGCCCCTATTATTGCAGCTAGAAGCATAAGCCCAGCAATTTCAAACGTCAGGACATAGCCATTCTCGGAGAAAATTAACCCCGCAATGTCTTGAGTCCGCACCATTTCGTCCATTCCAGCAGCAGGCTGCCAGTCAAAACTGAGTATGGAGCCGATCATAACTCCCAGGAGCACAAAGGCAACAATGAGAGCAGGAATCCTCAGCTTGCCTGCTGGACTGCCCCGCTTCGCTTCCCTAGTAAGCATGATGCCGAAGATGAGCAGCACTGACACGGCGCCAATATAGACCAGAACCTGAATGGCAGCCAGAAAGTCGGCGTTGAGAGTGACGTAGATCCCTGCCACAGCGAAGAAGCACACGATCAAGAAAAGCGCAGCATGAAATATGTCCCGCGCAAATATCACCGCTAGCGCTGTCCCTACAGACATTACCGCTAGTATCCAGAAGGCAACCGTCAAGCTCATCTTTTCTTGCTCTTCCTGCTCTTCTTGCTCCCAACCGAGCCCTCTATCAGGAGGGTCTGCCGCGGCAGACCGGCTTCAAGTTTGGGACGGGCGTAAGCACTGCGCTGTTTGTCTGGCGTAAATTCCAGCCTGACCTTAGGCAAAACCAGCTCACCTCTGCGATAGCTGGACCTCTCATACTCCATCCCCAGGAACAACGCATCGTAGGGGCACGATTCAACGCACAAGCCGCAGAAGATGCACCGCCCGCTATCCAGCTCAAACTTCTCAACAACATAGTTGTTCTCCGTACCCTTCGACGTCACAATCTCGATGTTCCCCTGCAAACAACTCTTGGCACAGGTACCACAGCCAGTGCACCGCTCCTTGTCCCAGACTAGCGTATAGCCTCGGAAGCGCTTCGACAGCGTCAGCCTCTGGTCCGGATACTGTGTGGTAATCCGCGGCCGGAAGAGATGCCTGAAGGTCATAGTCAATCCCTTAGCCAACCCAAGCCCCGACCCTTCAAGCTTCAACTTCAACTCTGCCTCCTCCGAACTTGAAAAGCCTTGACCACAGGTAGATCAGAATGAAAGTAGCTGGCAAGTTAATGAAGATGCCCCACCAGGGGATTTCACCCCAGGCGATCACCTCTGCCGCCACAATGAACACATTGATCAACGCCAGAGGAAAGAGGAACTTCCAGCCAAAACCCATCAAATGGTCCACCCGCAAACGCGGGAACGTTACCCTCGCCCAGATAAGCAGGAAAAAGATGAAGAGGACCTTGAACAGGAACCAGAGGAATCCGATGTACTCACTTCCGGGTCCCTTCCAACCGCCGAAGAACAGCGTGGCTGCAATGGCCGACATGGCCAGAGCGTGGCCATACTCAGCGAGATAGAACATGGCAAACTTCATGCCGGAGTACTCTATATGAAAGCCCGCCACGATTTCCGAGTCCGCCTCCAGAAGATCAAAGGGGCCTCTGTTGATTTCGGCCATGGCGGCGATCAAAAAGATCAGGAATCCCAGAGGCATGAGCACGAAAAATGGTATCTCCTGCGCTGCCACAATGTCATTCATTGAGAGAGAACCACTTACCAGCACGACGCTGATGATCGAAAGAACCAGGGGCACCTCATAGCTTACCATCTGCGCGATCACACGCATGCCGCCAAGAAGCGAGTACTTGTTGCCAGAACCCCAGCCCGCCATGAATACGCCCACCACGCTGAGGGCACTGATGGCCACCACATAGAGGATACCGATATTCATGTCCGGGATCAGCCCTTCTCCGTTATGGAAAGGCACTACTGCGAAGATCAGCAGTACCGGGAGGAAGCCAATGATGGGGGCCACGAAGTGGACCCACTTGTCGGCCACAGCGGGCACAATATCCTCTTTTAGCAACACCTTGATGGCATCTGCGACCGGCTGCAAAGCCCCCCACGGGCTGGCGCGATTCGGCCCCCAGCGCATCTGGAATGGACCAAAGGCCCGGCGCTCAAACCAGATGAATACCATCACCATGAGCAGGACAAAGGCAATAATAGCCACCGCAAAAATGGCAAAATGAGCCCAGAAGTTATCAAATGGCCAATATCCATTCATCAGCGGTCCACATCTCCCATTGCGATGTCTATGCTGCCGAAGGTGGCAATTACATCAGCCACCTTCCAGCCCACTACCATGTCCTTCAGCGTCGTAAGGTTGATCAGCGCCGGTGGTCGAATGTGCATACGATACGGAGCAATAGAGTTGTCCGAAACGAGATAGAAGCCCATCTCACCCTGTGGCGTCTCGACGCGTCCGTAGGCCTCACCCACCGGAGGTCGCAGCAGTTGAGGCACTTTGGTACTTGCATCGCCTGAAGGTAACTGCTTGGCGGCCTGCTCCAGTATGCGCAGGCTCTGATGCATTTCCATTATCCTCACCCTGTAGCGGTCGTAATTATCACCAACCTGGCCAGTAGGAACCTCGAACTCAAAGCGGTCATACACGGAGTACGGATCTGCCTTTCGGATATCCCATTTCACGCCGCTGGCCCGCAAGACTGGCCCACTGGCTGAGGAATTGATGGCCAAATCTCTCGGCAGAATGCCTACTCCCTTAGTTCGAGACAGCAGAATCTCGTTCTCAGCCAGGAGCTGCTCATACTCATCAATGAAGTGCGGCATCTCGGCCACAAACCTCTTCAGGACCGGCATGAACTCCTCAGGCACGTCCCCGCTCACCCCTCCGACGCGCATGTAGTTGTACGTCAAACGCTGGCCGCAGACCATCTCAAACATGTCCAGGATTTTTTCTCTCTCCCGATACATGTACAAGAGAGGTGTATAAACTGAACACCCCAGGTCATTGAGAAAGAAACCGACTGCCATCAGGTGGCTGGAGATGCGCATCAGCTCATCCATGATCACCCTGACATATTCACCACGTTCGGGAACCTGGATGCCGGCCAGTTTCTCCACTGACCTAACGTAGGCATGATTGCAGGCCATGGAGCTCAAGTAGAGCAGCCTGTCGGTAAGCGGGATGATCTGGGTGTAGGTCCGGGTCTCCGCTAGCTTTTCTATCCCCCGATGAAGGTAGCCGAAAATAGGCTCCAAATCCACCACCACCTCCCCATCCAGGACAATCCTCATCCGAAAGACACCATGAGTGGATGGGTGCTGCGGCCCCATATTGAGAACGAAGTGTTCAGTCTTGAGTTCCGTATCTATGCTCGGCAAAGACTCCATAGTATCCTCGGCATGCTGCGCATGAATGACCTGGCCGGCCATTGCAACTCCTCTTTCAAACACGTCGCCGCCAGGCTCAACTCCTTTTCCTCCGACGATGCCTTACCGTACTCCTGCACCCGCTTGTCAATCTCTCCAATAAGCCTCATATCCCTCTTGATCCTTGATTCCACCCGGTCAGCCACCTCCCCACTGATAAGCCCGTATTCCTTTTTCATCTGGTTGAAGCCCAATGCTGCCTCATAAGTAACATCCGCGATTTCTTGCCGACTAAGCCATTTCGTTTCATAACTGAGCATGTGGCTCCAGGCAGGCAAGAGCAGTGCTTGACGATGCTCTTCTAGGGTTCGGCAGAACAACCGATACCCGTACTCCTCTGGCCGATCAAACACCTGGCTTCCCGGGTCAATGAATGGCGCCAGCGGCGATATATGAGGGTGCAAACCGCTCCTGCTGCCGAAATCCTTGAGCAGCCTCCCTGAGTAGTCCACAGTACTCATCACCGAGTTTCGGTCCTGCTTCGGCAGCCCGATCATATAGAAAAGGTCAAACCTCCGACAATCACTCTCTAGCGCCGCCTTGATGGTCTCCTCGATGTCCACATTTCGCCAGCCCTTTCCAAAAGCCCGGCGCACCTCCTCATCATGTGACTCCGTAGACATCTGAATATTGAAGTGGGGAATGACCTGCCTTACCCTCTGAAAAAACTCCTTCTTCGCCGGCGCGAAAAGCTCCAAGACTACCGGGCCCTTGACTCCCTTCCTGTTCATCGCTTCGAGCAGCCTTTCGGCATACTCCTCACCCGGCTGCCGTATATCCCCTATGATAAACACTGGTCCCCTGAGGTACCGCTGAATGCTGTGGATGTCCTCCGCTACCAGATCAGGGCTGCGGTAGGCAACCTCCTCTCGATTGCACATGCCTTTGAAGGCAAAACGAGAACCGCCACAGGAATGGCAATTCAGCGTGCAGCCCCGACAGGTAGAAACAGCGGTAACCGGATAGTCCAGCCAGTTGTTGAAGGGAAGCATTCCAGAAAGAGACCGATATTTTATTACCGATCGAATCGGATAAGCATAGTCCAAGGGAATATCATCCAGGTTTGCCGGAACATAGGACAGGGTGTTGTGGCGCGCTGTACCCTGTCTGTCTCTCCAACTCAGGTTCGGTACATCGTCAACCGGGGCTCCGGACTCTATGCGCCGCATAAGCTGGAGCATGGGTTCCTCAGTGGAATCACCACGCACCACAAAATCAACCTGTGGATACTCGATCAGCTCTCGATGAAAATAGGTCGCTGAGAGACCGCCGATGATGACCGGTATCGACGGATGAAGCTTCTTAACCACCCGGGCCAGTTCCAGACTGCCCTGGGCATGAGGCAACCAGTGAAGGTCAATGCCAAAAGCCAGTGGGTGAAGCTTGGTCAGAAAGCGCTCAACATTGAAGCCGCGCTCCGTCAGCATACGATTTGCAACGTTCACAATCCTAGTCGGTATCCCCGACTTCTCCAGGTAACCAGCAATACTGATGAAGCCAATGGGATACATCTCAAAGACAGGCGTGGAAGGAATCACATCGCTGATAGGGCCATAGACGATGGACCTTTCCCGGAAATCATAGTTGCTCGGGGCGTGGAGAAGCACCAGTTCAGGCTTGGCCATCACAGGTAGTCCCTCCTCAGTGGATGCCCTTGAAAGCCCTCCCACAGGAAAAGGCGCTTCAAGTTGGGGTGCCCCACAAATCTGATACCCAGAAGATCGTAGACCTCCCTCTCCTGATAATCAGCCCCTCGCCACAGGCTGACCACTGAAGGCACCTCGGGATTCTCTCGATTGCAGCGTGACTTCAGAACTACGCTGTGGTTATGCTTCATCGAGGTCAGAATATAGACCACCTCAAGATAATCAAGATAATCAGTACCCGTCAGGCAGGTCAGATAATCAAAATCAAGGCCAGGAGTGTTCTTGAGGAACTGTGCCACCTGCAAAACCGATTCGGGCTTGACCAGAATCCAGGACTCGTTGGACTCAACCACAGATTGAGGAACTTGCTCACCTATCTGCTTAGCAACCTCTTGACCGATGAGTGGCTTTGTCATGTCTAGAGCTGCTTCCCCAGAAAGACTCTGTAGGTACTGGCTAGTCCTGCTGCCTGAACCGCCTCTTATCGATTTTCTTATGTAACATCATTACGCCGTAGATCAGCGCCTCGGGGCGGGGAGGACACCCGGGAACGTAAACATCCACCGGAATAATCCGGTTCACACCAGGTACCACACTGTATGAATGGGCAAACGTCCCACCGCTGATGGCGCAGGCACCCATAGCTATCACCCACTTCGGTTCGGCCATCTGATCATAGAGTCTCTTCACCGCCGGGGCCATCTTCCAGGTCAAGGTCCCCGACACAATGAACAGGTCAGCCTGGCGCGGTGATGCCCGGAATACATCCATACCAAACCGGGTCACGTCGAATCGAGAGCTTGCCGTAGCCACCATCTCCATGGCACAGCAGGCTAGGCCGCAACCAAACGGCCAGGTCGAGTAGTGGCGTCCCCAGTTGATAACCTTGGCCATCGAACTCATCACAATGTTCTGCCGTATGTCGCTGTCCAGCCAATCATCGGGATCTTTGATAGGCTGCTGAGACCTGGCAATAAGCTCTTCAATCTGCCTGCCCTCTTCCAGGTCAATTTCCTGCAGAGAATAGTCGACTTTCTCTATTTCCACTCCAGAAGCCCCTTCTTCCAGGCGTACAACCAAGCAGTGCTGACAATAGCTACAAAGATAGCTACCGCAGCAAGACCGTATCCAGCCAGATTCCTGACATCAGTTGCCCAGGGATAGAGGAAGATCGTCAGGACATCCAGGACAACAAACACAAGAGCGTAGAAATAGTAACGGAAATTGAACTGAACCCATGCTTTGCCTACGGATGGCACTCCACACTCATAGGTGGTGTACTTGCTCGGGTTGGGCTTGCTGCGGGCACCAATGCCAGCAAGACGAAGTACAAGAGACACAAGAGGCAAAACAATGGTGAAGAGGACAGCTATGACGATGAATAGACCTAGAAGTCCGTAATCAGCCAACAAATACCTCGTCCTCCGGCTAGCGTGTTACTATAACATATCGGAGTTTTCAAAGGCAAATCTCTCTCACACTGTTGCCACACCACAACAGGGTTGCCTATAATTCAACACTGTGATATAAGGAATGCAGGCTGCTCGCTTCGGGACATTGAAACCATGAAATGGTATAGAAATGTAGGCGCATTGGGCGGAGGCCGCCACACAAGGAAAGGATCCACGCCCCTGGGCTCGGAGGCTCTGGATAACCTCCGCATAGACGAGATCACCCGTAATGGTCTCCGTTGGGTGAATATCGAGAAACCCACAAGAGCGGAGACAGAGTATCTGGCCCAGAACTACCCCTTTCACCCTCTGGACCTCGATGATTGTCTGAGCCGAATCCAGCGTCCCAAGATCGACGAATACGATGAATACCTCTTTATCGTGTTTCATTTCCCGTTATTCAGGAAGGAAGCAGAGGTAACCGTTGCCAGCCAGTTGTCCATGTTTATCGGCAAGGACTACCTGATCACGATCCATGAGGGGGCTCTTAAGCCCCTGGTGAAGCTGTTCCGTGACTGCCAGACCAGCGAGCCGGCCTGCCAGATGAATATGAAGAGTTCGGGCTACCTCCTCTATCGTATCACCGATATCCTGATAGACTACTGTCTGCCCATTACCAACAAGATCATGCAAAACCTGGAGAAGGTGGAGGATGACTTGTTCGACACCAGGGGTCGGAGAACGGTTGTGAAAGAAATCTCTAATCTCCGCCGGGATATCATCTCCAACCGTCGTGTTATTTGGTCAATGAAGGGAGTCGTAGGCAGCCTGGAATACAAGACCGGACGCTATACCACTGAAGACATGGAGGTCTTCTGGGGAGACGTAGTTGACCACGTCGACAAGATCTGGGATACCTTGGATGA
>JBGOWL010000006.1:0-18829 GCA_041478585.1 Dehalococcoidia bacterium
AGGGCGGGCTTACTGAGAAGGATGTGGATGAGGCAATGCGCCAGGTAAGGCTGGCGCTCCTGGAGGCAGACGTTAACCTGAAGGTGGTGAAGGAGTTCACTACCAGGGTGAGGGAGCGAGTGCTTACCAGCCAGGTTCTACAGAGCCTGACCCCGACGCAGCAGGTGGTGAAAATCGTCCATGAAGAGCTTACGACTATCCTGGGTGGCGGGCAGAGCACGCTGACCCCTGCTGGTCATCCTCCCTCTGTTTTGATGCTAGTGGGCCTTCAGGGCAGCGGCAAAACGACCACGGCGGCAAAGCTGGGACTGCACTTGAGGCGTTCAGGGCAGCGCCCTCTGCTGGTGGCCGCTGACACCCGCCGGCCGGCGGCTATAGAACAGCTTGTTGTCCTGGGCAAGCAGCTTGACATACCCGTCTACGCTGAGGATCAAAAAGCTGCACCGGCGAGTATCTGTGGCCATGCCATAGAGCGGGCAAGTGAACTGGCTGCCAGTTGGATTGTGGTGGATACTCAGGGCCGCCTCCACATTGATGAGGCGCTGATGAAAGAGCTGGTAGAGGTCAAGAAGGTGTTGCAGCCTTCTGAGGTGCTGCTGGTGGTAGACGCCATGACAGGTCAGGAGGCAGTGCGGGTGGCCGAGGAATTCAACACCAAGGTGGGGTTAACTGGCTTGATACTGACTAAGATGGATGGCGATGCCAGAGGCGGCGCAGCCCTCTCTATCAGGTCCGTCACTGGAGTGCCGATCAAGTTCATTGGAACAGGGGAGAAGGTCGATGCTCTTGAACCTTTCTACCCTGACCGGATGTCTTCCCGTATCTTGGGCATGGGGGATATGCTGACCCTCATCGAGAAGGTGGAGAAGACGGTTGACGAGAAGTGGGCCAAGGATATGGAGAAGAAGTTGCGCACGGCCACCTTCGATCTGGAGGATTTTCTGGATCAACTCCAGCAGGTGAAGAAGATGGGCTCGTTGACGCAGTTGCTGGACATGGTTCCGGGGATGTCATCTCTTTCCCGTAGGCTGCCTGAGGGAATGGATGAGAAAAAATTGAAGAAGATAGAGGCAATAGTGCTCTCCATGACCAAAGAAGAGCGCCAGCGTCCCGAGATAATCGATGGCAGTCGTCGTCGGCGCATTGCCAAGGGTAGCGGGACCATGCCTCAGGATGTGAATCAACTCCTGAATCAGTTCCGCCAGGTGCAGAAGATGATGAAGCAACTCGATTCCAACAAGGCGCGTCGGTTGCTGTCGAGCTTCAAGTAGCCCCCCTTGACAATCCTCCTGCTCTATCCTGCCGGGCTATATGGATTTCCGGTCTGGCGGGCCAGCGTTAATTGACATAATTGGAGCCAAAAGGGGGAACTGCTTATTCCAGGTAGTCCTTCAGTCTCCTGCTGCGGGTGGGGTGACGCAGCTTGCGTAGTGCTTTGGCTTCGATTTGCCTGATTCGCTCGCGGGTTACCTTGAATTCCTTGCCCACCTCTTCAAGGGTGCGGGCTCGCCCATCCTCAAGGCCAAACCTTAGTCTGAGTACCCTTTGCTCCCGCGGCGTTAGCGTATCCAACACTTCGGTTATCTGGTCTTTGAGCAGCTCGTAGGAAGCGGTATCGACAGGAGACATTATCTTGCGATCCTCGATGAAGTCTCCAAGGTGGCTGTCCTCTTCCTCGCCGATGGGGGTCTCCAGGGAAATGGGTTCCTGGGAAATCTTCATGATTTCCTCTACCTTTTCCGGAGGCATTTCCATTTCTGCGCTGATCTCCTCGATGGTCGGTTCCCGCCCGAATTCCTGAGCAAGACGACGAGTGGTCCGGTAGAGTTTGGTTATCGTCTCCACCATGTGTACAGGTATGCGGATGGTCCGGGCCTGATCTGCAATGGCTCTAGTGATTGACTGGCGGATCCACCATGTGGCGTAGGTGCTGAATTTGTAACCCCGTCGGTAGTCGAATTTCTCCACGGCACGGAGCAAGCCGATATTTCCTTCCTGGATGACGTCGAGGAACGACATTCCTCGCTCTGCATATTTCTTGGCCACGCTGACCACCAATCTCAGATTGGCTTCAACGAGGCGTTCCTCTGCTATTCTTCCTTTGTAGGCAGTGGTGTCGAAGTACTCTTGGATCTCTTCCTCGAAGGGCTGAAGGCTGTTGCGGAAGTTGGGATCACGAACCAGCTTACTCAGTTCGGCTGGCGATTTCTTCCCAATAATACGGAGGATCTCTGGTGGCAGGAGTGAGCTGGCAAGTGACAAGTCCTTGAGCGATTGTTCCACAAAGGGCCAGTGATCTTTGACGAAGTCGGGATCACGAACCAGGTCACGCATTTCTGCTGGCGATTTCTCTCTGATGCTGACGAGGTGCTCCGGGGGCAGAAGGGAACTGGCGAGTGACAAGTCCTTGAGCGACCGCTCCACGCTGGCTAGACTCTGTTTCAAAGACTTAAGTAAGCCTTCTATCAGTTCCGGGCTGAGTTCTCTGTCGAGAGCGGCCCTCAACTGAGGATCTGAAATCCTCTTGTCCAGACGCTTGTGCGGAGTCAGGGAGAAGTGCTTCTCTACTGCCGCGAGAAGCGGGATGGTTCGCTCCAGCCGCTCCAGCAAAACAATGACAATGTCGATGGCTGAAGCTGGCCTTCCCGAATTGCGGGAGTATTCCTCTTTTATGTCATTGACGCAGTCGTTCTCCTCTTTGTTTCGAGCCAGAGTCTTTTCCTCGTCAGCGGTGAGGAGAGGCACCCTGCCGATTTGACGCAGATACATTCGTACCGGGTCATCGGCAATCTCCAGTTCATCGAGGGCCAACTTGGGTGCTGCCTGCAGCGCAGGCGCGATTGCAGCGTGCTCTGCCTTCTCCGGTGACTTGGACGCTGCATCCTCTGCCTCTTCTCCTTCATCAGCTGTGATGGCGTAGATGTCCTCCAGCGACTCCGATTCTGGCTCAGAGCCAGCCCCCGTGTCCTCAAAAGACCAGTACTCCGATCCGGCATAGGTAAGCTCAGAGGACGGCTTCTTGCTTTTGGGTTTTGAAGGTCTGACCTCTGTGATCTTGACGCTCTTACCTCTAGGCCGTCCTCTTGGCCTTTTCTCTGCCGGGCGATCAGGTTCAGAAGGTATCCGAACTGCTGTCTTGTCAGCCTTTTCAACTCTGGCCTTTTTTGAAGGTCTGACCTCTGTGATCTTGACGCTCTTACCTCTAGGCCGTCCTCTTGGCCTTTTCTCCGAAGGGCGCTCAACTTCTGGTGGTATCTGACCCACTGTTTTGTCGGCCTTCTTGACCTCGGCCTCAGCTTTCCTTTTGAGGCCTGCTTGGGAGGCTACAGATGCCTGTTTGTTTGTTTTCGAGGCCCTGCTTTTCATTCCCTTGACCTTTTTGCTTCTAGCTTGCCCTTTGGCCCTTTCTTTGTTTGGCATGGAGGAAAACCTCTCCTAGTTCAGTATTGAGTTTTATTGCGGACTGTTGAATTTCTTCCAAATCAGCAGTGCTGCCTTCGATTTCTGCCTCAGAGATGAGGATCTTCTCCTTTGTTTTCATATCTCTCAGCCATCGCTCTCGTAGGCGGTCGATACATTCCCGGAGAGCATGTTCTGGCTCTTGAGCGCGCAGTGGAGGAAGTGGCTTGGCCAGAATGGCATCCAGGTGCTCCTCAAGGGTTACATCCAATACCTGGCGCATTGATTCTAGATCACCAGAATGTTGCCATGCAAGGAACACTTCGCGATTCTCACTGCGAGTGGTGAAGAAGTCGGCTGATAGACCCAAGGCATGACTTCTTAGCTGGGGGTAGCAGATGAGTAGAGAAAGGCAGTACTCTGCCAAGGGATCACACGGGGATAGGGAGGGAACAAGCCTCGAAGACCGTGCTATATCGCCTTCTCGTCTCGAGCCCGTTGGCTGTAACCTCAGTTGTTTGATGGCCGAGGCCAGGCTTTTCTCATCCAGCCCCACCGCGCGAGCCAGTTTCTGGAGGTAATGGGCTTGACGGACGGGATGCTTAATTTCGGCAATAAGCGGCAGTAGCCTATCGACGGCGGAGGACTTGTCTTTCATCTTCGCCAGGTCCAGCTTGGAAACCACGAAATCAAAGGTGTAATCGATTACCGGCGATGCCTCATCAAGCAGTCGTTCCCACTCCTTCGGGTTCTCCTTGATGATGTCATCAGGATCCTTGCCTGCAGGCAAGACCATGACGCTTATCTCTGCGTCAAGGACATCTTCATATTTCACCAGGCCCGCTGACGTTGGGAACGGCACTACTTTTTGATCGAAGGTATGACTGGCTACCTCAATTCCTCTGAGTGTTGCCATTTCACCGGCAGCATCGGCATCGAGGGCCAGGGCAAGACTCTTAGTCAACTTCTTGATCATGCTTACCTGTTTCTCTGTAAGAGCAGTACCCAGAGAAGCGACTACATTGCTGAAGTTGTATTGATGGGCCACGATGACATCCATGTAGCCTTCCACTATCACTGCCAGATTCTGCTTCCTTATGGTGGATTTGGCATGGTCGATCCCGTAGAGCACGTTGCTCTTGTCGAAAACCAGCGTTTGAGGTGAATTGAGGTATTTGGGCAGGGATTCGTCGAGGGCCCGAGCTCCGAAGCCCAAGACTCTTCCAGTCATATCTCGAATGGGGAACATCAGTCGGTTGCGGAAGCGGTCGTAGGTACCTCCCCCGCGCTCTTTTTCTATCACCAGCCCAGCAGCTATCAGCTCGCTTTCCCGATAGCCTATCTTGAGCATTTCCTGGCGTAACGAGTCCCAGCTATCGGGGCTGTATCCCAATTGGAATTGGCTCAAGGTCTTATCCGAGACACCTCTCTGGGCCAGGTAGGCGCGGGCCTGTTGGCCACTTGGGGATTGGAGGAGTAGACGGTGGTAGTATTCGGCGGCCGCCTCGTTTGTCTTCTTGAGCTTCTCTGTCTCTGTTTCAGTTTCACCATCCTCTGTCCTTCTGAAGGTGAGGGAGATGCCTGCCTTCTCCGCCAGGATTCTGAGTGCTTCCCCGAAGCCGATCCCTTCCTTTTTCATCACGAAGGAGAAGGCATCGCCTCCGGTGCTGCAGGCCCCGAAACAATGCCAGCTCTGGCGCTCTGGAAACACGTAGAACGATGGGGTCTTTTCCTGGTGGAAAGGACAGATGGCTTTGAAGTTACGTCCAGCCTTTTTCAGGTCAGGCACGTAGCTGGCAATCACTTCGACTATGTCTATTCTCTGTTTTACTTCGTCGATGGTGTCCATAGTTCCCATAGCTCTTCATCAGCCGGTGCCAGTTGTAGCTCATTCAGCATGGAAATTGTCACGATAGGCCGAGGTCCACAGCCGTTCGAATAGCATACTGGTCAGTCATCCCAGCCACGTGATCTACCACCCTATTGACGAGAGGCTCACCGCAGAGAGCATATTCTTGGGGGAGTTCCTTCTCATGTCCCATGAAATATTCATAGAGCAGGTGCACTATCTTTTTGGCCTTCTCTGCCTCCCGATTTACCAGCTCGGAATCGTACACTCTGATGAAAAGAAAGGCTCTGAGAGTGTTCATGATCTCATTCACCGGGGGGCTCATCCCAATCATCGGTTGTATTTGCTCGTCTGTCAACCCTTCCCCTCTGGCAGCCCACGAATGATCCAGAATATCGCAGATCACTGTGTTTATTCGTTCAGAGCGAGACTGTCCCAATGCATGTATGGTCGAGCGAGGAATCTCGCTTTCCTTGATTATGTCAGCACGGAGAGCATCGTCGATGTCATGGTTTATGTAGGCGATGATATCGGCGATTTTGCATATTTGACCCTCAAGGGTATCGACGGTTTCCCATCCTTCGCCCATGATGTCCACTCTGGACTTTGAATGCTTGAGGATACCTTCTCTCACCTCCCCGGTGAGGTTGAGTCCCTTGCCGCCTTTCTCCAGGAAATCGACTACTCTTAGACTCTGTTCGTTGTGCCTGAAGCCGGAGGGCGAGATTTCGTTCAGGACTTCCTCTCCCGTGTGTCCAAAGGGAGTGTGCCCCAGGTCATGTCCCAGGGCGATCGCCTCTGTTAGGTCTTCATTGAGATTCAGGCCGCGTGCTATGGAGCGAGCGATCTGGGAAACCTCCAGAGTGTGGGTCAATCGAGTTACATAGTGATCCCCCAACGGGGCAATAAAGACCTGGGTCTTGTGTTTCAGACGACGGAATGCCTTGCAGTGGATTATGCGGTCCCGATCACGCTGAAATGCAGTGCGTGTAGAGCAGGGTTCCTCGGGCCACAGCCTTCCTTTTGAAAGCCTGCTCTTTGTGGCATAAGGAGAGAGGTGTTCCTCTTTCTCCTCCAGCCAGACACGGATAGACGTATGTGGTGCATCCACTGCTTGCTAGATATTGTGCAGAGAGCTTAGTGATGAATTACTCATGAGGGCGAATGCCCAACTCTTCCTCTACCTCGGCAATTGTTGCCCTGGCGTGCTCTATCATATCAGGGTTTACTGAAACAGATGTTATACCCCACTTGACCAGCTTTGCCGTTAGTTCAGGGTACTCCGAAGGTGCTTGCCCGCAGATAGAGGAAGTTATGCGTCTTCTCCTGGCTCGGCTGATGGCCCTCTCGAGGCACCAGAGTACGGCCTCGTCCTGCTCATCAAACACGTCGGCCAGCTTCGTGCTATCCCGATCCACGCCAAGAGTAAGCTGGGTCAAGTCATTGGAACCGATTGAGATGCCATCAAGTCCCACATCGATGAACCTGTCTATCAGGATGATGTTGGAGGGCACCTCGACCATCATCCATAGCTTGAAGCCGTCGGATCGAGTCAAGCCCTCTGCTTCCAGAATGCTTCTGGCGTGTGCCAGTGCTTCTACTGTACGCACAAAGGGTATCATCACCCACAGGTTGTCGAAACTCTGCCTCACTTTCTTCAGGGCCTCTATCTCCAGCTTAAAGACGTCGGGCTCTCTGATGTAGCGTGAACATCCTCTGTAGCCAAGCATGGGATTCTCTTCCACTTCCTCGTAACTCTCCCCCCCTTGAGATTGCGGTATTCGTTGGTCTTGAAGTCGGTGGTTCTATAGACAACTGGTCTGGGATCGAAAGCTTTGGCGAATATGCTGACGCCCTGAGCCAGTTTGTCCACAAATTCGCTGCCTCTGTTCTGTTCGAGCATGTAGCGGGAGTGCTGGCCAATACCGGCAATATAAACTCAGCCCGGAGAAGCCCGACGCCATCTACATCACGAGCGGCTACAGCGCTTGCCAGATCCGGCTCGGCGAGATTGACGTAGACCTTAGTAGCAGTCTTCAAGTGCTTCCTGATCACAGCAGGGGCTTCTATCCTTGTGTCGCTGGCTACCCTTCCTTGGTAGACCCTGCCCTGAAAACCGTCCACCGTGACCAACTGCTTCTCCCCCAACACCTTTGTTGCATTGCTGGTTCCCACTACACAGGGCACCCCCAGCTCCCTGGCGATGATAGCGGCCATGACAGGTCCTACCCGCCGCGGTCGGTAACAATGGCTGCTGCCCGCTTCATGGCAGGGACGAAGTCAGGAGTTGTCATCTCAGCTACCAAGACCTTGCCGCCCTTTAGCTTCACTATTTCGAATGGGTCAAGAACTATCTCGGTTTGGCCAACGGCTATACCGGGACTGGCTGGCAGCCCGTGGAGGAGTTCCACGCCCTTGATCTCCGTTGTCGGCTCCTGCTTTGCCTTCAATGTGGTTATGGGACGGGCCTGGACGATGTAGATTTTGTCCCCCTCCTTGGCCCATTCGATGTCCTGGGGGCATTTGTACAGATCCTCGATTGTCTTGGCTACCTTGGCCAGCGCGAGGATGTCTCCATCTGACAATTTCTGCTCATTTTGCTTTGCGGCGGGAATCGCTGCTTTGATATTGTGTCGCCTATCTTCACTCTGCGGATTCCTTATCAGTTGCCAGTCCTGTGCAGCGATTCTCCTCTCCAGAAGACTCAGGGGTTCTTTGTCCAGCAGATACATGTCCGGTGTCAGCTCGCCCGAAACCACGGCTTCACCAAGGCCGTAGGCTGCTTCGATGATGATCTTGTCATCGTCGCTGCTCAAAGGTTCTGCGGTAAAGACCACACCGGACACCTCTGACTGCACCATTCTCTGCACTACTACGGCTATTCCTATTTTCAGATGGTTGAAGCCATGCTCGTTTCTGTAGAAGATGGCTCGAGCTTCAAAGAGAGAGGCCCAGCAGTTCTGAACTGCGGCTACTACATCAGATTCACCTTGTACATTAAGATAGGTGCTCTGCTGTCCGGCGAAGGATGCTTCTGGCAAGTCTTCTGCAGTAGCCGAGGATCTCACTGCCACGAGTCCTTGCTGCATTCTCTGATAGGCCCGTTTTATCTCTTCGGCCATGTATGGGGGCATGGGGGCCAGGCTGATCATTTGCCTGATCTCGAAGGCGACCTCTTGAAGCATTCTGCTATCTCGGGGGTCCAGGTATCTGAGGCGATGCCGGATTCTGTCAGTGAGACGCTCTTCCTTTAGAAAACTGAAGTAGGCATCAGCAGTGACAACAAAGCCAGGAGGCACGGGAACCTGAGCTCTGGTTAGCTCTCCCAGGTTAGCCCCCTTGCCACCAGCAATGGGGATGTCCGCTTTGCCAATTTCCTCAAACCAGGCTATCACCTTGAGGGGCGTGTTCATCAGTGCGGGTTCCTCCTCGGATTTCACTTCAAAGCCTCAACGGGCAAATCGATGTGATAGTTCTTCAATGTTGCTTCTATGGTAGATTTGCTTTTCTCATCTGGCTCGGTAAGGGGAAGGCGAGGTTTGCCCACCGGAAAGCCCACTTGGTTAAGGGCGTGCTTAATCGGTATGGGGTTAGAGAGAATAAACAGGGCGTTCATCAGAGGCAGAAGTGCCCGGTGAATCTGTGCAGCCTCTTCTGTTCTGGCGCTGAGAAACCTGTCTATCATTTTGCTTATTTGATTGCCCACCAAATGCGATGCAATGCTGATGACGCCATAGCCCCCCAACGACATGATGGGCAAGGTGTCACTATCATTCCCGCTATAGACCACAAAACCCTTCTTCGCACCCTGGATAATACTGGCGACTTGCTCCAGATTTCCACTAGCTTCCTTTATGCCCACGATATTGTCGATTTGAGATAACCGTATCACTGTCTCGGCTGAAAGACTGGTGACTGTCCTGCTCGGTACATTGTAGAGGATGCAGGGCAAACAGGTGCTTTGAGCTATGCTCTTGAAATGCTGGAACAACCCCTCCTGTGTTGGCCTGTTGTAGTAGGGGACCACAGTCAAGATGGCGTCGACGCCCACCTGCTCGGCTTCCCTTGTAAGCTCAATGCTCGCCTTGGTGCTGTAGGTGCCGGTATTAGCCACGACCCCGTGCTCCACAACTGACTTCACTTCAGCGTAGAGGCGTAGCTTCTCCTCTTTGGTCAGTGTGGGAGACTCGCCAGTGGTTCCTGAAACCACAATCCCCTGGCTTCCAGATTTGAGCAAGGCCTGGGCCAGTCTCTTTGCTTGACGGTAGTCTACTTCACCATCTTCATCAAAGGGAGTCACCATGGCTGTGAGAAGGCGGCCAAGATCTTCCATTCCTTAGCTCCTCAGCAAACGCTTCATGTGTGTCATACTATTGGTTGAGGTCCTTTGGTTCTGCCAAGATGAACCGAGTCAGCCTGCCAATCTGTGAGCGCTGACAAAGTTGCAGAATCTAGTGCCAGTTTGCACAGGTTCAGTTTCTTGGAACCAACCTCTCAGCGATCTGAACGGCGTTTAGAGCAGCCCCCTTGCGCAGGTTGTCACCTACGATCCAGAATACCAAGCCATTGGGGTGAGAGGCGTCCTTTCGAATCCTGCCGACATACACATCGTCTTGCCCGGCCACCATGAAGGGATAGGGGTAAAGTCTGCCAGTCGGGTTGTCCATCAGCCTCACCCCAGGGGCCTCTGATAGGATGTGTCTTGCCTCCTCAGGGGACATGGGACGGGTAAACTCTACTTGGACAGCTTCACTATGTCCGACGACTACCGGTACCCGCACGCAGGTAGCTGACACGGCAATATCAGGTGCATGCATGATCTTGCGGGTTTCCTCCACCATCTTCCACTCTTCTTTGGTGTATCCATTTTCCAGAAAAGCGTCGATCTCAGGCAACACATTGAAGGCGATCTGGTATGGGTATACCTGAGGTTTGGTATTCTGCCCCTCTAGAACAAGCCTGGATTGAGTGGTCAACTCCTCTATGGCGGCTGATCCGGTTCCTGAGACAGACTGGTATGTGGCAACGGTAATCCTCTTGATAGGATTAACCTTGTGTAGCGGGTAAAGGACAACTACCATTTGAATAGTCGAGCAATTAGGGTTGGCGATAATGCCACGATGTTTCTCGATGTCTTCCGGGTTGACCTCAGGCACTACCAAAGGTACGTCAGGCGCCATTCTGAAGGCAGCACTATTGTCAACGACCACTGCCCCGCTTCTTGCAGCTATGGGGGAGAACTGACGGCTTATATCAGCGCCAGCAGAGAAGAGGGCAATGTCGATGCCAGCAAAGGAATCTGCAGTTGTCTCCTTGACCTCTACTTGCTCGTTGTGAACCCTCATCTTCTTTCCGTGCGAACGATCAGAAGCATAGAGCCGTACCGAGGTCATGGGGAAACGTCTTTGCTCCAGTGTCTTGATGAACTCCTGGCCTACCAATCCGGTAGCACCAACTATTGCCACACTCAGTTTCTTCATTTTCTTCATTTTCGCTGGCCTTTATAGTCCTAGCAGGTTGTCTAGGCCATAGGTTAACCCTTTCAATCCAATCACCTTCTTGATGGCCAGAACTACTCCAGGCATATAGCATTCTCTGTTAATGGTATCATGGCGGATAGTAAGTGTCTGTCCTGATGTCCCGAAGATAATCTCCTGATGTGCCATCAGCCCGGGCAATCGCATGCTGTGAAGGGAAACCCCCTGTAGCTCTCCTCCCCTGGTTCCCCTCAGGCTTTCCTTTTGTGCTTCTGAATGGAGGAAGGGTTTCCCTCTGGCCTCTGCCATTGCTCTGGCAGTGGAAAGGGCTGTTCCCGAAGGTGCGTCAAGCTTCTGCTCATGGTGCATCTCGATGATTTCGGCGTAGTCGAAGTATCTTGCCGCCACCTTGGCCAGGTGAACCATGATGATCGCCCCCAGAGCGAAATTGGGGGCTACTATGGCCCCAACTTCATTGGCTCTGGCCAGTCGATCAATCTCGGATAGGTCATCTGCCGAGAGGCCGGTAGTGCCAATCACCAGGTTAACCCTCTGTTTGGCGGCGAGTCTCACTGCGTCCATGGCAGCCTCGGCTACGCTGAAATCCACCAGAACCTGGGGGTTGGTTTGCGCCAGGAGGCTTTCCAGGTTTGAAGAGAGGGGAATGGAGTCGGCTCGATCAGGCAGAGGAAGGCTTTTCCCTTCTGCCTTCGAATCAACTGCCCCAACCGGTTTCAATTGGGGATCTTTGCAGAGGGCAGTTACTACCTCTCTTCCCATCCTCCCCAGAGCACCGTGGACCACTACTTCTATTGGCATATTGTCCCTGTTCCCCGGTCTTGATTGCTCCGGTGCAATCTAGCTCCTGGGGCGGTGATAGCGGCGATTATCGGGGGGCTTCCCTTCGGTGCCATCAGGGCGTCTTCTTGGAGTATGAGGCCGTGTTGGTGCACTGCTCAAGCCCTGGTTTGGTTCGTTGGGTGTCTGTTTTGACTCCTGGAATACGGCGCGGCGGGAAAGGCTTATTTTGCCCTGGCGGTCGAGCTCAATGACCTTCACCATTATCTCATCCCCCACCTTGACTATCTCTTCCACACTGGGTACCCGATAATCAGCGAGTTCACTTATGTGAACCAGCCCTTCCTTGCCGGGAAGGATCTCTACCAAGGCTCCATAGCCAAATATACGGGTCACCTTTCCAGTATAGATGCTGTTAACCTCGATATCTCTGGTCAGATTCTCAATCATGGCAATAGCCTTCTGTGCCGCATCCGGATCTATCGAGCCGATGAGCACAGTGCCATCATTCTCGATGTCTATGGTTGTTTTTGTTTGCTCGATGATAGACCGAATCGTTTTACCACCAGGCCCTATAACGCTCCCTATCTTACTCGGGTCAATGCTCAGCTTGATCATCCGGGGTGCATATTTGCTCAGCTCGGGTCGACTGGTGGCGATAGTCTTCTGCATTGCAGTCAGGACGAAGAGGCGAGCCTGGTGGGCATCGCTCAATGCCTTTTCCAGGATTTCATGGCTCAGACCCTTGAGCTTGGTATCGAGTTGCAGCGCGGTTATCCCAGCCGCGGTGCCTGCTACCTTGAAATCCATATCGCCGTAGGCATCTTCCATGCCCTCAAGATCGGTGACGACAGCGAACTCACCGTTTTCTCCGGTGACCAGCCCCATGGCAATCCCTGCTACCGGCGCCTTGATGGGTATTCCGGCATCCATTAGAGAGAGGGTGGCGGCGCAAACGGAAGCCATAGAGGTGCTGCCGTTGGAGCTGAGAACCTCAGATACCAGTCGGATGGTATAGGGGAAATCGTCCTCGGAAGGGACTACAGCAGCCAGTGCCTTTTCCACCAGTGCACCGTGACCCACCTCACGGCGTCCCGGTGTTCCAATGCGCTTCACCTCCCCAGTGGAGTAGGGCGGGAAGTTATAGTGGTGCATGAAACGCTTGCTCTCCTCTGTCGAGAGACCATCCAGATGCTGTTCTTCCCGTGTTGAACCAAGGGTGGCGATATTGAGGACTTGCGTCAGACCCCTTGAGAACATGCCCGAACCGTGGGTGCGCGGGAGGAGACCAACGGCACACTCCAGGGGCCGGATCTCTGTCAAGTGGCGCCCATCAGGGCGAAGGCCTTTCTGCAGAATGTTGACTCTCAATCCTGTCTTCAGCTTGGCCTCGAAGGATGAGAGGATTTCCTGGCGACAGTACTTGTCCCCCAGTTTTTCCAGCAGTTCTTCCTTCAAGGTTGATATTGTCTGATCTCGCTCGATTTTGCCCTTGCCAAATATCTCAGAGAGCCTGTCACCAAGAGCGGCAGATAGCGCTGACTCCAGCTCGGAGTTGGTTGCAGGCACCTGGAAGCTGACCTTCGTCTTCCCGCAAGCGTTCACCAGTTGTTCCTGCAGACTGATGACGTCCTGGTTGATTCGTTGCCCGAACTTTATGCCTTCCATGATAAGCTTCTCGGAGACCTCTTGGGCCCCTGCTTCCACCATTACTATTGCTTCTTTGGTGCCGACCACAACCAGGTCAAGGAGACTTTCTTGAAGCTGGCTGAAAGTGGGATTGACCAGAAATTCCCCTTTGATGTAGCCAACGCGGACAGCCCCTACAGGCCCTTCAAAGGGAATCTCTGAGATGCAGAGTGCAGTGGAGGCACCTATGAGGCCCAGCACTTCGGGCGAGTTTTCCTGATCTGCTGAGAGAACGGTAATGATGATCTGTGTTTCGTGACGAAAACCCTTTGGGAAAAGGGGTCGCAGAGGTCGGTCGGTGAGCCGACTAGCGAGGGTTGCATGCTGGGTGGGACGGCCCTCCCTTCTGAAGAAACTTCCCGGGATCTTGCCAGCGGCATAGAGCCTTTCTTCATAGTCTATGGTCAGAGGGAGGAAATCGACCCCCTCTCTGGGCTCCTTGGCCATACACGCTGTAACCAGCACCACTGTATCACCGTAACTTACAGTGACAGCGCTGCCGGCTTGCATAGCAAGATCTCCTGTCTTCAGGGTAAGTAGCTTTCCCCCGAATTCCCTTTCAACTTTGTATGACATAGTAGAAACAGACCTCCACATAGGATAACAAGGATAACAAAGAAATCGCTCTTAGGGGGAAGGCTACGAAGTTATCTTCGTAGCCCGAGCCTAGCTATGAGCGACTGGTATCGAGGCACGTCTTGCCTTCTCAAATAGCTGAGCAGCCTCCTTCGCTGTCCCACAAGCATGAGGAGCCCTCGCTGAGAGTGGTAGTCGTGACGGTGTGCTTTCAAGTGCTCAGTCAGCCCCTTTATTCTCTCGGTTATAATGGCTACCTGAACTTCCGTCGAGCCGGTATCCTTCTCACTAGCCCTATACTGCTCTACAATAGCGCTTTTCCTCTCCTTCTCCACCTTCTACTCCAATAATTCTTTCAATCGGTACATTATAGCATGAGTCCAACAGGGTGCAAAATGGACACCGTTCAGACCAGTCTCTTTTCAAGGATCAGTTTGTCATCCCCAGGCGCATAGAAGTCTGCGATCCGACTGGCTATGGTATAGCCATGTGAGTGGTGAAAGCGTCTCGTTTTCTCGTACTCCGGCTTGCCAGACGTTTCGATGATAATCAGCCTTCCCTGGTTTTCCCTGATCCTGGCTTCAGCGAATGCCATCAGAGCACGTCCCATGCCCTGCCCCTGGCTCTTCATGTCTATCGCCAGCCAGTACATATCCCAGGTACCTACGGTCAGTGGCGTTGGGCCGTAACAGACGTAGCCTATCACCGATGAACCGACCTCTGCGACGAAGATATGGTAGCCTGAACTGAATGACTTTTGCAGATAGACATCAATGACTTCCTCGGCTATGGCTACCTCATCAGGGGTGAACTCGGGTAATGCTATCAGGATTTCCACTATTGCTGCTCTATCTTCGCCAGTCATTGGACGGATGTCAGGTCTCATGTTCGTTGCCTCTGAAAGGCGAGTGTCAGAATCTCGCTGATAAACTGGCTGTAGCTCATCCCGGCGGCCTGAGCCTGCCGGGATGAGCCCGCATCGGGGGAAATGTCGGGGTTCGGGTTGATCTCCAGAACATTGATCTTCCCCTGCGCGTCCATCCTCATGTCCACCCTGGCATAACCATGGCCTACCATTAGTCGAAAGACGGTGACAGCGATCTCAACAATGTGTGCTTGCTCCTCAACTCCTATTTGGGCCGGGCAGACAGCATTCGTGTGCTTGAAGTACATGCTGTTTGGATCCCACTTGGCGGCGTAGGTAAGGACTTCAGGCATATTGGGAGGCAAGGAATAGACTATTTCTGAGATGGGCAAGACTACCTCTTCTGAATTGTGCAAGACGGTGGCATTGAATTCGCGACCTTCCAGGAATTCCTCGACCAGGGCCATTCCTCCGAAATACGTGGTCACCAAGGCAACTCTCTCCTGCAGTGAACTGTAATGGCGCACAACGCTGTTTTCTGATAAGCCATGGCTGGCATCTTCTCGACTCGGTTTGACAATGCAGGGGTAATCCAGGTTGAACCTGGAAAGGGTTTCCGGGCTCAACAACTGATGTCTTGGTGTCGGGATTCCTGATTCTTCCATCGTTGCCTTGGCTCTTGCCTTGTCCAAAGCCAGTGCCAGGGCGCTGCTTGGACACCCGGTGCATGGCACATGCAATCCTTCCAGAATATGGGTTACAGTGGCCTCTGTCTCCGGGTGGTCCTCAAAACCCTCGAAGAGATTGAAAATCACGTCTGCATCCAGGTTTCGCAATGTATATGCAGCTTGTGCAAAAGGTGGCAGCAGAGGTACTTCCGCCACCGAGTGCCCCAGCTCGACTAGAGACTGGTGTATTATCTTGACATCGTCCCTGATGGCAAGAATTGCCCTTTCTTCGCCGACAGCGCCATAGCGGCCGGCAACTGGCTCATTGTAGACGATGGCCACCTTGTGGCTCACTGCTGACACCTGTGCAGTGCTGCATCAAGAATGGCTGATATCAGAGTCTCATGGGGACACCCCATCTTGCCGGCCATGATGGGCAGATCTCCTGACCTGGGGTTGAGCCCTGGCAGAGGGTTTATCTCCAGGAAGTATGGCGTGCCACTGGGGCTGACTCTGAAGTCGACCCTGGCCAAGTCGCGGCACCCCAGAACTTCGAAAGCCGCCAGGCTGGAATCAGTGATTCTCTTCATGACATCGGTTTCGAGTTGAGCAGGGCATTCGTAATCGACCAAACTCTCCCAATCGCGCTTCACTTCCAATGAGTAGACGAAATAGTCGGTTTTCCTCTTTGGGAGAATGCGCATGATTCCTAACACCCGGGGTGGAGAGTTTCCCACCATCCCCACGGTCACCTCTTCACCGGCGATGAATTCCTCTACCATAACTGGCTGCTGGTAGTGCTCCAATAGCCTCTCTGCTATCTCAACCATTTGCTCCGGACTCTCTGCCCTGGAACCAAGCCGAATACCTTTGCTTGAGCCCTCATGTGCTGGCTTGATGAAAGCAGGCATGGGGAAGCTTCGCCAGTCGCTTTCCCTCAGTTGGATTAGGCTATTGACTACCCGCCATACTGGAGTGGCAACACCAGCCGAAGCCACAAGACTCTTCGTAAGGGGCTTGTCCAGACATATTGCCAGACACAAAGGGTCCGAGCCTGTATAGGGCAAATTGAGCATCTCCAAGACGGAGGGCACTTGGGCTTCTCTGCTGCGGTGGTTACCCAGCCCCTCGGCTATGTTGAAGACCAGATCAACGTTCTCCTGAAGAATGTTGATGAGGAAGTCTTTACCTCCGCCCAACCTGACCACCGAGTGAGAACGAGCCTCGACAGCCTTGGCAATCGCCTCAATTGTCTCCAGAGAATCATACTCCTCAAGATAGTCCTCTGGAGAGGTCTCGGTTCGTGGAACTCTTTCCTTGAGGTCATATGATAACCCTATCCTCATCGTTGTGGCTGTCTACCTGCCGGCTTTCTCAGGGCGTATCTGAACCCAGGCTCTACGCGCCTACCCTCGAGGGTAATGCCAAGTCAGCGAAAGCCATTTGGTTTGGGTGGCCATTACGGCGCCCATTATGACCACCGGCTTTGACAGCACCTGACTTTGGAGCCTTGGGATTTCGGTAGTGGAAGAGACGTCCCTCGTAGTTCCTTACTAGCAGCTCTTCCGCTGTCTGAAGCACCACGTATTCCGGCTGCAGTGGGACTTTGCCTCCCCCATGGGGCAGGTCAACAACGAAGGTGGGTATAGCCAGTCCTGAGGTATGCCCTCGCATCCCCTCGATGATCTCTATGCCGGTTTCCACCGGTGTTCGAAGGTGCTCTGTTCCCCGTACCTCGTCGCACTGGAATAGATAGTAAGGGCGAACCTTAGTCCTGAGGAGTGCGTGGCAGAGCCTTATCTGTGTCTCTACATTATCGTTCACTCCACGAAGCAGTACAGCCTGGTTGTTCAGCGGGATTCCAGCCCGCAGCAATCTGTCGCAGGCAAGCGCAGCCTCTGGTGTTATCTCACGGGGATGGTTGAAGTGGGTATTGACCCATATTGGCCCATACTTGGACAGCATCGAGCACAGTTCGTCATCTATACGCTGTGGCAGTACCACCGGGAACCGAGTCCCGATGCGGATTACCTCCACATGCTCAATCTTTCTCAAGGCGGACAAGACCGCCTCCAAACGCTGTGTGGAGAGTGTGAGGGGATCGCCCCCAGAGATAATGACGTCTCTAACTCTGCTGTTATTGCGGATATAGTCCAGCATGCGATCAACTTCATCGCTGGTGTGAACCCATCCGCCGTTTCGCCATTCCCGTTTTCGGGTGCAGTGGCGGCAGAGCATGGGGCAGATATCGGTAAGCACCATGAGCACTCGGTCGGGATACTTGTGAACCAGCCCGGGCACAACTGAATGTCCGCTCTCGTCCAGAGGGTCATCCATGCCGATGCCAGCGAGGCCTATTTCCTTGAAGCAGGGTATGGCCTGTATCCTGATGGGGTCAGCAGGATCTTCCGGGTTGATCAGAGAAAGATAGTAGGGAGTGATTGAGAGAGGATACTTGGTTGTTACCAGCCTTATCTGCTCTCGATCCTTACTTGACAAGGGGATATATCTTGTCAGTTCGTCGACAGTAGTGATACGGTTCCGGAAATGCCATTTCCAGTCGTGCCAGTTCTCGTCCGAAACATGCCCGAAGAACCGAATTCGGTTCTTCAAGGCCACTCTACCTGGCGGCTCTTCTTCCACTTCACTTCTGAGGGTGCTTGTGCCGGGCGGCTCCTTTTCTGTTGCACCATCTGCGATCACTGGCGACCTTTTCATTCTCCCTGTTCTTCCTCCTTTTACACCTGATTTTCTAACTGCCAATCAGTAATAAATGTGACAGAAGTCACATTTTGTCCAGTTCATCAACTAGCCAAACATTTCTTTGTCAAGTTTATATATCACCAGAAGAACACCATGTCAAGTGGTTTTCATACGTATTTTCATCACAGCGGGGCTAACATTTTGTTATCATTTTTGCGAATGCTTGAAAAATTGATGCTGCCTTGCCCGGTTGCTCATAGGAGGGGAGTCTGAGGGGGTGAGTTGTGCAGGAGCTCTGTGGGCACTCGTATTGGCAGCCGCGGTAGAATGCGCTATCATTGCGAGAAGCGCTGAGAGAGGCACTATTGGCGAAACGGAAGAGGAAGAGCGGCTTAGCCAGAAGCTTTTCCAGAGTCACGAAAGAGGCTGCAGACACTGTGAAGTCTGCTCTGGGTCTCGTTCCCGTGCTGGGGACAGCCCTGGGGGCTGTTGACACGACCAGGAAAGCATTAAGGACCGCGAAAGCTACGAGGCAGGCTGGTCGTGCCTTGAGGGGCAAGGTCAGGCGGCGCTCTCGAAGAAGCAGAAAGCGCTAGTATCGGTATTGCTTCCTCGCCAGAATGACCAATGGTCAATATGCTGGTGTGGTGTCTCTGTTTGCGATTGGGGGAGCCTGGTCAGTCTAAAGAGGCTTGCAGACTATCTCATGAACGTGAAGGTCAACCAGCCTGGTTGTAGGTGCTGCGGTTACCACTATGGCAGTGTCGGCACCCAATCCAGAGCCAGCCATAGCGATGACCTTCTC
>JBGOWL010000200.1:0-3901 GCA_041478585.1 Dehalococcoidia bacterium
CAATCCGGTACTGTCCACCATCAGGTATTTCCGTGATGAATATAGAGCACACGTCATAGACAGGCGTTGTCCAGCAGGCGTCTGCAAAGCACTCATTGAGTTCACGGTGGACAAGGCGAAGTGTACCGGCTGTCGGGTCTGTGCCAGAGAATGCCCGGAGAGTGCCATATCAGGCGAGAAGAAGAAACTGCATATCATTGACCGAGAGAAGTGCATTAAGTGTGGGCTTTGCCGCGACCTCTGCAAATTTGATGCCGTACTGGTTTCGTGAAAGAGGAAAGAGCATGGTTGAACTGACTATCGACGGAACAAGAGTAAGAGCGGCTGAAGGGACCAGCGTTCTTGAGGCAGCCAGGGAGATGGGTATCATCATCCCAACCCTTTGCTACTATCCCGGCCTGAGTTCGTACGGTGAGTGTCGTGTCTGTCTGGTTGAGGTGGTGAAAGGGAAGAAACGCTCATCGCTCGAGGCATCCTGCGCCATGCCGGTCGAAAACGGGCAGGTGATCCTCACCAATTCAGAAAAGGTGGAAAAAGCACGAAAGCTGGTTGTTGAACTGCTGCTCGCTTCATGTCCCACCTCAAAGACGCTGCAGTGCATGGCCTCCAACATGGGTATTAACAAGATTCGCTTCAAGATAAAGCCAAGAGACTGCATCCTCTGCGGACGCTGCGTGCGTTTCTGCAAAGAGCAGATGCGCTCCGGCGGCATTGGGTTCACCGGCCGCGGCTCGTCGCGCAGGGTAGCCACAGCCTTCGGAACCACCCCGGAGGAGTGTCGCAACTGCGGCGGTTGTGAATGGATCTGCCCGGTCTGCGAACAAGCCTGCACAGCGAACAACCTGATCGATGGTCTATGCGGAGGATGTCAGAATGTTGCGCCTGTAGAGACCTGCACGGTATGCACAGGGTGCTCTGAGAGCGTAGGCGCACATGGACACACCGTCTACTAGAGCCAGGATGCTCTTCGGTAGATATGAAAAGACAATCTGGGAGAACAAGAGGAAGGAGATAACAAATGACCCTGACAAGGCTTAACGCCACGGCTTCCACACTGACCAAGAACAGGACAGGCGGTGACTGGTGTCCCATCAGCGGTATGTGCGTCACCTGCGTTGATGGCTGTATCGGCATGTGCGAGATTGGCAAGAGCGCCTACCGCGGACACGAGGTCATCTACCCGCAGCCGTTCGGCATCATCACCACTGCATCGCAGAAGGCCTACCCAATCGACCTGTCACATTTCAACATAATGGGAACGGCCGTTGGTGCCTACGGAATAGAAGCAGACTCGGACAAGGCCATCTTTCCCAACGTTAGCCTTGAATCAACCCTGGGCCGTGACGGAGGAATCAAACTGCGCCTGCCCATTGTGCTCCCTGGCCTGGGGTCTACCAACGTCGCTCGAGACAACTGGGATGGCCTGGCAGTCGGTGCAGCCATGGCAGGAGTACCTCTTACGATAGGTGAGAACGTCTGTGCCATGGACATGGGGTCGAAGATAACCAAGGCCAAAATAGACTTCTCGCCTGATCTCGAGAGACGGGTCAAACTCTACAAGCAGTGGCAGCGCGATGGCTTCGGTGCCATCATTGTCCAAGCAAACGTTGAAGATGACCGCCTGGGAGTTCTGGAATATGCCATAGAGAAGCTCAGCGCTGATGGTGTTGAGCTGAAATGGGGGCAGGGCGCCAAGGACATTGGCGGCGAGGTCAAGATAAATAGCCTTGAGAAGGCCCAACTCCTCCGAAAGCGGCATTACATTGTGCTCCCCGACCCGCTGGACCCCTTCGTGGTGAAGGAGTTTCAGAAGGGAGACTTCACTGAGTTCGAGAGGCACTCTCGAGTTGGCATGGTTACCAAAGAGGGCTTTCTCAAGCGGGTGAAGCAACTGCGCAATGCCGGCGCCAAGCACGTCTCTCTGAAGACCGGTGCCTACCGCCCGGCAGACCTGGCACGCGCAGTCAAGTTTTCGTCTTTAGCCAAGATCGATTATCTCACGGTTGACGGTGCCGGGGGCGGCACCGGCATGAGCCCTTGGCGGATGATGAACGAATGTGGTGTGCCCGGCGTGGAGCTATGGTCACTGCTGTATCAATACTGCGACCGCCTGGCCAAGAAGGGCCAATATGTGCCACCCATAGTGGTCGCCGGCGGCTTCATTCTGGAAGACCAGTTGTTCAAAGGTCTATCACTATGTGCCCCCTATACCAAGGCCATAGGTATGGCCAGGGGACCTCTGGCTGCAGTTATGGTCGGCAAGACTATCGGCCAAGCCATAGACAGCCACCAGCTCCCGGTTTACTTCCAGCGATTTGGCGGCACCAGGGAGAATGTCTTTGTCACTGCAGACCGGCTGAAGAAAGAATATGGCAAGGATTACAGCAAGATTCCTACTTCGGCTATCGGACTCTATACCTACTTCGATCGGCTGGCTCAAGGGCTGCGCCAGTTGATGGCCGGCAACCGCAAGTTTGGTGTCAAGCACATAACCCGCGACGACATCGCCGCGCTCACTCCGGAAGCAGCCAGAGTCAGTGGTATTCCTCTGGTCTCAGATATCGACGCCGAAGAGGTGGACCAGATCCTGAAGTAGAGCTTTGGGTGCTGAACAGATAAGTAGGCTGCAACGCCTGAAATGATCCGCGGATTGCGGTATACTGACAGCCGGATTTCAGTGGAATGCTGCGGCAGCCCAGAGCATGAGAGGAAGGAGCCATGATAGGATCTGGTAGCGTCGAGGTAGAGAGGAAGGAGATCGCCATCCTCAGGGTGCTGAATGAGTCTCCTGACACAGCCATTGGCGCCAGAGTCATTGCTCGCGAGCTGGAGAAGCATGGCATCCATCTCACTGAAAGGGCAGTGAGATACCATCTCAAGCTCATGGACGAGCGGGGGCTGACCCAGGCTGTGGGGATGGAGGGCAGGTTAATCACCCCATCTGGGATCGAGGAGTTGCGCAATGCTCTCGTGGCCGACAAGGTCGGCCTATTCAGCAACCGGATAGAGCTAGCCTCATTTCGCACTACTTTCGATTGGCGAACTCAGAGCGGTTTCCTGCCGACTAACCTCTCGCTGTTTGATAAGAAAGATTTCTCACAAGCCCTGAAAGCAATGAGGAGCGCATTCAAGGCAGGGATATCAGTCGGAGATCTGGTGTCAGTGGCCCATGAAGGAGAACGACTGGGAGACAGCTCTGTCCCCAAAGGTAAGATTGGTTTTGCCACAGCATGCAGCGGCGTTGTCACCGGAGCTCTGCTCAAGGCAGGGGTGCCTATGAATTCGAGGTTTGGTGGCATACTGCAGATCAGAAATAATAAGCCACTTCGTTTCATAGAGCTCATTTACTACAGTGGCACCTCCCTGGATCCATCAGAGATCTTCATCAGGGGCAAGATGACCAATGTAGCTGACGCAGCCAAGAAGGGTAACGGGAAGGTGCTGGCCAACTTTGCTGAAGTCCCAGCTCAATGCAGACCTTTGGCATATGACATGATCGCCAGACTGAACGAGGCTCATCTGGGCAGCCTGGCTGTTATGGGAAATGTCGGTGAGCCGGTCTGCGAAGTTCCTGTGGAGCCAAACAGAGTGGGAGTGATCCTATTCGGTGGATTGAACCCTGTTGCCGCTGCTGAAGAAGCAGGCACAGAAGCAGAGAATGCCTCAATCTGCTCGGTTCTCGATTACAGCCGGATGAAGAGCTTCTGGCAACTGTAGATCGTTGTCCCAGAGCGGATGCACCACCAAGCCTGTAGGCAGCTTGGGATAGAAGTATGTGGATTTCGGCGGCATCCTTTCACCAGCGTCCGCTACAGCCAGGATACTGGAGATAGGAATCGGATTCATCAAGAAGGCCAGTTGATACTTGCCTGAGTCGACCAACTCTACGGCCTCTGCAGCA
>JBGOWL010000038.1:0-9074 GCA_041478585.1 Dehalococcoidia bacterium
ATCTCTGGCAGCGGGAGAGGATGGTGGGCAACAGTTTATGCGGCTCCGTAGTAGCCAGGATAAAGATTGCGTGTGACGGCGGTTCCTCAAGAGTCTTCAGCAAGGCGTTTGAGGCTTCCGTAGTAAGCATATGGACTTCATCAATTATGTATACTTTGTATCGAGCCGTAGAGGCGGCAAATTTGACTCTCTCTCTGAGCTCTCGGATATCATCGATTCCTCGGTTGCTGGCTGCATCGATCTCTATGATATCCAGGGCATTGCCTTTGGTTATAGCCTGGCACATCTCGCAGGCATTACAGGGTTCGCCTTTGCCGTTACTAAGGCAATTTATTGCCTTGGCTAGTATCCGCCCGGTACTGGTCTTCCCTGTGCCCCTGGGGCCACAGAATAGATAAGCATGAGCCACCCGTCCCGTCTCCAGAGCATTGCGGAGCGTCTTGGTGATGTGCTCTTGCCCGACTACTTCAGCCAGCGTTTGAGGCCGCCATTTGCGATAGAAGACGTAGGATGTCATACAACCTCTAACCCTTTGATATCAATCTGATCCCAGATAGCACCCGCTTTTCGGCAGCTCTCATTTCCTGCTCCTTCATCGGTCCATCATGATCGTAGCCCAGAAGGTGCAACACACCATGAACAACAAGCCATGCCAACTCCTGATTCAAATCGCAGCCATCCTCTGAAGCCTGCTTCAACGCTTGCGGGTAAGAGACAATTACCTCCCCAAGATGAATGACACCGTCAGGGGGCCTTACAAAGGTGGTCAAATCATCTCCAACCTTCCCCTCAGTCCAGGCGAAAGAAAGCACATCGGTAGCCTCATCCACCCCACGATATTCCCGATTGAGATTGCACACGGTGTCATCGTCGGTGATAAACAAGCCCAGCTCAACTTCGGCATCAACATTTCCAGCGGCTAGAGAAGACTCCACCAATTGTCCCAACCAGACACTGTCCACGAGTTTCTGAAATTTCTTATCAATGCGAAGCTTGAGTTCCATCTTGAAAGTGTTTCCTCGCATAAGCCGATCTAAGCGGGTTTCAAGGCTATCTTCAGCGCCTCCTTAAGGGAATCGACCGCCAGGATTTCCATGCCCCTGGGAGGAACCAAGCCGCCCGAAGAAACCTTGGGGGCAAGACAGCGAGTGAACCCCTGTCTCGCCGCATCAGCAAGCCGTCGTTCCAATTGGGGGACACCCCTTACTTCTCCGCTTAGTCCCACTTCACCCACCACCACCATTTTGGGATCTATCTCTTTGTCACTGAAGCAGGAAGCAATTGACAAAGCGATGGCAAGATCCATAGCCGGTTCATTGACCTTCAAACCGCCGACCACATTAACAATAATGTCCTGATTAAACAACTTCAGTCCAGCTCGCCTTGTAAGCACTGCAATAATTAAGAGAAGACGGTTGAAGTCTATTCCATTTGCATTGCGCCTGGGCAAGCCAAAACTGGTAAGAGTAGTCAGTGCCTGTATCTCCACCAGCAAGGGGCGGGTGCCCTCCAGAGCAGAAGATACTACTGAGCCCACTGCTTCCTTCTGGCGATGCGATAGAAAGACCTGCGATGGATTGTCCACCTCTACCAGGCCAAGATCCCTCATCTCAAAGATGCCTACCTCATTGGTTGAGCCAAAGCGGTTTTTGACCACGCGCAGCAATCGATAGGCACTGAAAGACTCGCCCTCCAAATACAAAACCACATCAACAATGTGCTCCAGAACCTTCGGTCCGGCAATTGCCCCCTCCTTGGTTACGTGGCCGATAAGAAGCAAGGGGACTGCTGACGCTTTGGCCCACTGCATCATTCTCAAGGTGCATCCCCTTACCTGCGATATACTACCTGGCACTCCCTCCAAATCTCTGAGGTAAACAGTTTGAATAGAATCAATGACCCCCAGCGCCGGCGATATCTCTTCCATCTGCTTAATACTTGCTTCCAGGTCAGTATCAGACAGAATATGGAGTCCCTCACCTTTGATATTGAGGCGGTCTGCCCGCAATTTTACCTGATAGGGCGATTCCTCTCCTGAAACGTAAGCCACCCTACCTCCCCGCTGAGCAATCATGGCCGAGATCTGAAGTAAGAGGGTAGACTTGCCAATTCCAGGGTCACCGCTAATCAGAACGAGCGAGCCCGGCACTATGCCTCCGCCAACCACCCGATTGAACTCATCGAAGGGAAGAATTATACGAGACTTCTCCTCAGAAGTTATCTGAGACAATTCACGGGCAGCAATTCCTGCCTGCAACGCAGTATTACTCCCCCCGTGGGATCTCGATCGGGTCTCAACGAAGGTATTCCAGCCCTGGCAGTCCGGGCAATGTCCTAGCCATTTGGGGCTCTCTCTGCCACACTGTTGACAGACAAAGACTGTTCTGCTGGGTTTGTCCAATGTCTTTGTGCCTCTGAAAAAGGGGAGCACTCACTGGCCAGGCTCCCCTTTTCAAGCTTCTACGCGGGAAAACTTTCAGGATGACGACTCTACTGTAGTCTTGGAGTCAGCAGATACCTGCTCGTCTTTGCGAATTGAAATCTTCTCGCCATCGCGAACTAGGTGAACAGTGTCACCCGGCTTCAGTTCTTCTCGCACTAGTTTCTCTGATAGGCTTAGCTCAATCCAAGCCTGATTTAACAACTTCTGACCCAGCAAGCGAAGCCCGTCAACAAATGCTTCGTCATGTTTTCTATCCTCAAGAGGGCGCTCTTTCTCTGCCTCAATTGTCTGCTCATAGACTCTACCACCTTCGTCCCGAAGGAATTTCCTAGCTCCACTCGTCAGCTCCAACCGGATCTTCTTTTCGCCAAGTTCGGCTACATAGGGACGCAGTATGACTTCAACCGTCTCCACAATCTCATCGCCTTCACGAAGAAGGCGAATAGTCTCACCCAAACCGAGTTCGTCGTGAAGCAGCATCTCAGATAGCTTATCCTCAATCATAGTCTGTATTACCCGCCGTAGTGGACGGGCACCAAAGGCTTCATCATAGCCCTTCTCGCTGAGAAGTTCCTTGGCAGCTTCTGTGACTGCCAATCCTACACCGTGTTCAATCAGGTGAGCCTTGACTGGGCGCAGCATGAGATCAACAATTTGGCGGATTTCATCCTTGGTCAGGTGATGGAATACCACCACGCCATCAAGACGGTTTAGAAACTCTGGGCGGAAGGTCTTCTTCAGTTCCTCCAGGAGCTTCTCTTTCATCCTTTCATAAGAGCGCTGCTTGACCTTTGTCTCATCGGTGCGGCTAACGAAGCCCATCATGGAATCCTTCTTGATCAGCTCAGCACCAATATTACTTGTCATAATTATGATGCTATTCCTGAAGTCCACCTTCCTGCCCTTGGCATCAGTCAGATGACCATCATCGAATATTTGGAGCAAGATATTGAACACGTCGGGGTGAGCCTTCTCAATCTCATCAAGGAGAATAGCACAATACGATTTTCGCCTCACGGCCTCAGTTAGTTGACCGCCTTCATCGTATCCCACATACCCAGGAGGAGCACCCACCAACCGCGCTACACTGTGCCTCTCCATGAACTCCGACATATCGAGGCGAATCAACGCATCTTCACTACCGAACATGAACTCAGCCAATGCTCGGGCAAGTTCTGTCTTTCCTACGCCAGTAGGCCCCAGAAAAATAAAACTGCCGATCGGACGCCTAGGGTCCTTGAGACCAGCACGAGCCCGCCTCACCGATTTAGCTACAGTGACTATGGCCTCGTCCTGAGAAATGATTCGCTCGTGCAGGACCTCTTCCATTTGCACTAGGCGGCTCTTCTCATCTGAAGCCAGCTTCGATGGTGGAATCCCTGTCCACATGCTGAGCACCTCAGCAATATCCGCCTCAGCAACAACAGGCCTCTCATTACTCAGATCAGCCCGCCAATTCCCTTCCATCTGCTGGATTTTCTCTGTCAAATGAACCTCGCGGTCTCGAAGCTCCACCGCATACTCGTACTGTTGTGCACTGATGGCCGATTCCTTATCCCTCCGTACGCCATCCAAAGCAGACTTAGCTTCTTTTAGGCCTATAGGGACGGCACCTTCCCTAAGGCGCACCCTCGATGCAGATTCATCCATCAGGTCAATAGCCTTGTCAGGCAAGAAGCGGTCCGCTATATAGCGTGACGCGAGATTCACCGCCGCCCTGATCGCCTCGTCACCAATGGCCACTCGATGATGTTCCTCGTAACGCTCCTTGATACCCTGCAATATCTTGATAGCCTCCTCGACAGAAGGCTCTTCCACGTGAACAGGCTGAAAACGCCGCTCCAGAGCGGCATCCCGTTCTACATGCTTTCGATAATCATCCAGCGTGGTGGCCCCAATGCACTGCAACTCTCCTCGTGCCAGGGAAGGCTTGAGAATATTGGCAGCATCCACCGCACCTTCAGCAGCCCCGGCACCAACTATGGTATGCATCTCATCTATGAACAACACACAGTTACCGGCACTCTTTAGCTCATCGATAACCTTCTTCAGCCTCTCCTCAAACTCGCCTCGATACTTGGTGCCCGCCACCAGTGTCCCCATATCCAGAGTCACTACTCTCTTGCCCTGCAATGTATGAGGAACGTCTCCCTTCACTATGCGGTGAGCCAAGCCCTCAACTATGGCTGTCTTCCCCACCCCTGGCTCGCCGATGAGAACAGGGTTATTCTTGGTGCGTCGTGAGAGTATCTGAATCACCCGTTGTATCTCTTTCTGTCGCCCTATGACCGGATCGAGCTTGTCAGCCCGCGCCATTGCAGTCAAGTCATGACCCAACTGATCCAGAGTGGGCGTTTTGCTGGCACTGCGAGTTCCCGATTGAGCCTGCACTGCACCCTGATTGAGTATACGAATAACCTCGGCCCGGGCACGTTCCAAATTGACGCCCAGGCTTTCCAATACTCCCCCAGCCACTCCCTCACCCTCACGCAACAGCCCAAGAAGAAGATGTTCCGTACCAACATAGCTGTGATTGAGGCGACGCGCCTCATCCACAGCGAACTCAATAACCCTCTTTGCCCTGGGGGTGAGTCCAACCTCCGCCGAACCTGTCTTCCCACCCCGCCCAATGATGAACTCCACCGCGGAGCGCACCTTGTTCAAGTCAATGTCAAGATTCGTAAGTACCTTAGCAGCAACACCGTCAGTCTCACGAACCAACCCGAGCAGAATGTGCTCTGTCCCAATGTAGTTGTGATTGAATCTCTGTGCCTCTTCCTGCGCATAGGTAAGGGCACGACGCGCTCTTTCTGAAAACTTCTCAAACCGACTAGCCATTTTACCTCAGCCTTATCCTGTCTCCTTGAGTCCACTATAGCACAAAAGATACAAAAAGGAAAGCAGTGTTGTTCGTCAGTCCATTACAGAGCATATACTCGCATGCCCAAGCCAGGTTCCGTCGCCCTTGACCTTTCGTGTGCTGAAAGACTATGATGAAATCGAAGTATCACTCGTCGAAATTTTGTATCGATGCCTGTAAAGAAAGACTACTACCAATTGCTGGGAGTGCCCAGAGAGGCTACTCAGGAGGAAATTAGGAAAGCCTTCCGAAAGCTGGCCTTTCAATATCATCCAGATCACAATCACCATGAAGGAGCCGCGGAGAAATTCAAGGAAATAGTTGAAGCCTACCAGGTCCTGAACAACAGTAACAGAAGGACAACCTATGACCGCTTCGGGCATATGGATGACGGGCGCAGATTCGACGGGTTCTCAGACTTCGCTGCAGGTTTAGGAGATATCTTCGATGCCTTCTTTGGCAGCACAATCCACGTGCAACGGCGTGTACCACAACAGGGAGCCGACCTACACTATGAACTCAGCATTTCCTTCGAAGAAGCAGCCTTCGGCAGTAAGAAACAGATTGAGATCCTGCGAGTTGAAGACTGCTCTCATTGTCTTGGCAATGGCTGCGAGCCGGGGAGGCAACCAGTGAAATGCCCGAACTGCAATGGGATGGGCGAGGTACGAAGGGTACAGAATAACATCTTTGGACGCTTCGTCAATAGACTTGTGTGCAGCCACTGCAACGGGCAAGGGAGCATCATTGATCAGCCCTGTGGTCAATGCCAAGGCAAAGGGAAGGAGCAAAAACGACGGACAATAGCAGTCAGCATTCCCACTGGCGTGGAGGATGGTTCTCAGATAAGGCTCCGAGGAGAAGGGAATGCAGGAATGTGGGGAGGACTCGCTGGCACGCTCTACATTGCAGTCTCAGTGCAAGAGCACGAGTTCTTCAAGCGAGACGGCAACAACATCCTTTATGAGTTGCCGATAGACTTTGCTCAAGCAGCTTTGGGGGACGAACTGGAAATACCCACCCTGGATGGCAAAGTCAGGCTCAAGATAAATCCGGGAACACAGACTGACACAGTTCTTCAGATAAGGGGGAGAGGGATACCCTACGCCAATCGGTCAAACAAGGGAGATCAATTGGTCAAGATTAAAGTCGTCACACCAGACAAACTGAACGAGGATCAACGTAGGCTGTTCCACGATTTGGCAAAAAGCCTTGGCAAAACCAAGACACCCAAAACAAGCAAAGGGAAATCCAAATAAGAGAATCAGGGGGAGCTCCTACCAGAATCTCGAAATGTTCCCTCTACTGGGACAGATGGTTTGACTTGTCTTCTTCCGATTCAGGCGCATCTGGCAAGAGGCTCGGAGGCTGATACCACCTGACCCTAAGATAATCGAGCAGGAAACGGAGTAGCTTCGTGACTTCCAGCGATTCACCGTCTACCGGATACTCCACAAGATCGCTGGTCGCTTTTCTTACATCGGCTCCCTCATAAAGCACCCCATAGATCTTCTCTACGATGGGCAAATTCAGACCCGCTTTCTGTCCAAGTTGCCAGGCAGCAAGAGCAGTGCCAACGCCCTCGGCCACATGTGGCATTGAACTCACGATGTCCTGAACAGGACGTCCCTTAGCCAGTTCCTTTCCCACATAGCAGTTCCGGCTAAGAGGGCTGAAGCTGGTAACCACCAGGTCTCCCAGGCCGCTAAGGCCAATGAAGGTGAGAGGGTTCGCTCCAAACGTAGTGCCCAGAACAATCACCTCACTCAGCCCCCGAATAATGAGAGCTGCTTTGGCATTGCTACCATTACCCAGCCCATCTACCATGCCAACACCCAGGGTGATGACATTCTTCAGAGCACCCCCCAACTCCACCCCTATCATGTCTGTGCTGGTAAAAACGTGGAACTGATTGGAATTGATCAAATCCTTCGCTCTCTCTGCTACTGCCGCGTCACGAGCAGCCACCACCGTCACCGATAGCAGACCCTGAGCAGCCTCGTGGGCTATGTTGGGGCCAGACAGCACACAGATGTTAGGATGAAATTGAGCATCGATTTCCTCAGCAATAATCTGAGACATGCGTTTCCCGCTTCCCACTTCCAGCCCCTTTGTTGCACTCACAATGAGGCTAGACTCCTTCAGATGGTCCCTTACCTGCCTTACATTGGCACGCATACTCCCGGACGGTACGGCAATGACAATCAGATCCGCTCCATCCATTGCCTCTTTCAAAGAGCCTGTTGCCGAAAGACGAGAGGGAAATCGAACCCCGGCCAGGTATTTGGCATTCTCCTTTGCCTGGTTAAGCTTGTCTGCTGTCTCCTGATCTCGTGTCCACAGTTTTACCCAAGTTCCCCTGCGGGCCAATATTATCGCGAGGGCAGTACCCCAACTGGCACTGCCAATAACAGCGGCTTTCGACATTCCTCACCTCTAATTCCAGACATAAATTCTCCGCCACCCTTGGATTTTAGGCCCCGTTTCTCAAGAACCCCTGTGTGGTATTATCCAAGGTATATAGAAATCAAGTCAAGATTTGGTTACATAACCTCCGTTGACCGATCACCACGGCCTGTAAAACCTTTGAACCTCTACCACGAACAGAAACGATCAACAGTTGAGCTCTTCACAAGTGCGCCTCAGTCGAAGAATTGAGATCACCTGACGCTCATCAATACTGCTTTGTTGATTTGCTTCTTCCTATTCTCCATTCCGGGGCAGGATGGCTTCCCTAGCCTCAGCTTTCTCACCCAGTTTGCGCTCTGTACCAGTGCGAAGGCGCCGTATATTGTCCCGGTGCTGAAAAAGTATCAGACACCCCACTGCTCCAGAGTAGATCAAATATTCCCTTGGCTGTTTGTCCATGATTACCAGAGACAACATAGCCAAAACAGAAACAGCTATGCCAACAACTGAACCCAAGGACATGTAGCGGGTTAGTGCAGCTATGCCAAGTACAACCGCTCCAGTGGCCAATCCGACAGGCCAGTACATGGCGAACAGACCTCCGACGAAGACGGCAACCCCCCGCCCTCCCTGGAACCCTATATAGATGGACCAATTGTGCCCAACAACTGCGGCCGTAGCAGCGGCAATTTGAGCAACGTGAGTATGCAGTATGAGCCAAGCAAACAGCACAGCCAGAGAACCCTTAGCCAAATCAAGTAACATAGAGATAAGGCCAGCCTTACCACCCACGGTACGAATCACATTGGTAGCACCGATCTTGCCACTACCATACCTCCTGATGTCTATCCCTTTGGTCAGTCTCGAAATCAATATACCAAAGGGAACACCACCGAGAAGATAGCCAAGAAGAACAACAGCCACAAACTTGAGCCCGACCATAATTGCTTTAGTATCCTCCAGTACTTCTCGAAGGACTAGAAAACGCGCTTGGTTGATTACCGGTTCAAATGCTGAAAGTCGATCAAATCAAGAACATTGAGCGATCTCCTCACCTCTGCTTCTAAAGAGAAGCCTGAGGGGGGTGCCATGGAAGCCAGCAAGCTGGCGGATCTTGTTCTCCAAGTAGCGCCCATAAGAAAAATGAACCAGCTTGGCATCATTAGCCAGGAATACGAACGTGGGGGGATTGACTCCAGTCTGCCTGGCTTCGTATATCTTCAATCGCCGACCACCCCGGCTAGGAGAGATACGCTGAGACTCCGCTTCCTTGACAATGTTATCCAGTAGAGAGACAGGGAGGGATTTGAGTCTCTCGTGGTATATTCTTTCTGCGGCGGGTAGAACCTTCCCCACGCTAAA
>JBGOWL010000263.1:0-2953 GCA_041478585.1 Dehalococcoidia bacterium
ATCAAGGGCGAGCAGTTCAGCTTAAGGTTGATACTGTGCGGAAGGCTAGCGGTAGAGAAACAACGCGAGAAGTTGTGGAACATAGCGACTGTGTAGCTATCCTTGCTATTGATGCGGAAGACAATTTGCTTTTGGTTCGGCAGTTTCGCCATGCAGTGGACAAGGATATTATAGAGATTCCTGCTGGTGGTATTGAGCCTGGCGAGACTCCTGACCAGGCAGTCTGCCGCGAGTTGCGAGAGGAAACAGGCTATTTGCCGAACCAGATCAAGAGGTTGGGAGGATTCTACTCTGCCCCAGGCTATTGCACAGAGTATTTGCACCTTTATCTTGCCACTCATCTTGTGCTCAGCCCTTTGCAGGCTGATGATACTGAGAGCATTGAGGTAGTGCGTGTAGCCTCTGCTGATGTTCCGAATCTGATTGCCTCAGGCAGGATTTGCGATGCCAAGAGTATTGCTGGGTTGCTGAGTATTTCCCTCTTTCAGTGAATTCTTTGCGCCAGTTGGCGATTTGATGGATGGACGAGGGAGAGTTTTCAGCGGGGCGTTGTGCCATCCTTCCTACTGCAGAATCTGATGATCTCGGCAAAATTGCTTAGCTTGGACAGATTGTTGGTCTCCAGAAATCCATCGTAGGTCAGATTGATCCACGGTTTCCCGTGCATTCTGCTGAACTTCTCAGACATAGCGGCCACAATTCCTCCGGGCATGCAGCCATGGGGCATTACCGATATTACACCGGCAATATTGGGGTTCTCTATCCATTCAATCCCTACTCCTATGCTGAGAACTGCCTCGCTGCCACATTTTGGGGAGAGGTGCTGGCTTGAATATGACAATATCTCTTTGATCGATGGCTCTCGAGTATCAATGAGGTCTTTGAAATTGGAGACTACTGAACTTTCGTCGCGCTCCAACTGAATCCGTCTCAAATAACCTGTCATAACCTTCCTTAGCTTCCTGTCTCTGACACCATCCTCGATGTTCCTATGGGTGATGTACTTCAGCCACTCACTCATCGGGGAAACAGTGGCCTCAAGCCCAGCCTTCTCACACTCTCTCACCAGGTCTCTGTTGCTGAATCTGTTGGTCCGCAGGTATATCTCGCCATTAATACCGACAATTGGCCTTCTTGGTTTGTTTGAGTCAATAAGGGACTTGAATTTTGTGGTTACCTCTCTTAGGTAATCATCGAAGTTCTCGCGCCTGCGGATACGGTCAGCAAGAGTAGCCAAGCATTCGCTGAACAGGTGGTCTGTTGCCCCCGCTGATTTCTCGTATGGGCGGGTTCTCCAAAGAAGTTTTTCCAGATAGTCCACAGCCACGATACCCTTCCAGGCGAGTCGCTCAAATTCTGTACCGAGGTTCAAGTCGCGGTAGGCGTTGTTTGAAACGGTGGTACGGATTTTTAGGTCAAAGCCGATTTCTTTGAGTATCCTGACTTGCTCTACAGCATATTTCCCAAAGCGGCAAGGCCCGAAGGCGCTGGCCATAAACCCTTCGACATCTTCTGGTCTGAAATCGTAGCTATCTGCTTCATGGAAGAATCTCATGAAGTCGCCAAGACTCACGCGGTACGGCAGACACTCTTTACCGGAAGTCACCTGATTGCTGTAAAAGAGGTTTCTCTCATCTGGCTCAGGAAGCGCGACAGCTTTTACTCCGAAGGCTTGCATTGCGGCCCCGAGTACATCGACATGTGTGGCCATTCTTGGTATCAAGACAACCTTGTGTGAATTGACGGTTGTTGGTGCGGTCCGTCGGATATCCCTGCTGTCGACTGGGAGACTGTACGATTTTGAGCAGCGGGCGTATTGGTTTATGGTATCGACGAATGCCTCGAGTCTAGTAACGATGCCAGCCTCTGCTGCATGTTCATCGATTTCCAGCTGACCCAGTGGCTTGCTACCCATAATGTCTTGAACAATATTGAGCATGAACGAGTTGGGGCCGCAGCCGAAGTTTGTCAAGACCAATCCATACAACTGGGGGTCTCGTGCTGTTATTGCTGCGCCAGCTATATGTTTGCTTTCACTGAGCCAATAGGGCCTGTCGGAGTATTCCTTGACATTCACAGAGTGTAATGGCAGAAAGTCCAGTGGGATAGGCACTACACCGAGTTGGGCCAGTTTTTCAGCGATGCCAAGATTTGCGCCTGAATCCTGGAACATGTATGAACGAGAGAAAAGTACCACACCCAATTGATTGCTCTGATGAATTTGCTGCAGTAGTTCTTTGCCGCACTCTGCCAATGCTGCTTCAAATCCTCGTTGTGCTTCAATGCCAGCCATCGCTGCTGCCTTTCCTTGTCTCCTTGTGAACCCCATTCGTGCTGCCACATCCGCTAGGTTGCGGATCATGTCATCGTTCCCTCTGCTGAGGTCCATCACAGGTATCAGCATTCTGTCTTCAAGATCTAGAACGTGACGTATGATGAATGGTGATGCCTGAACTAGAGGGCAGGAGTATTTCTGGTTTTCATCTCCCTCTTTCAAACCCAGTCGAATAGCGCAGGGATAGAGGACATAGTCAATCTGGTTGAGGCTTGCCGCATGACCATGGAGTAACTTGAGGGGGAAGCAACTGTCGGTGTAGCCCAGTTCCACGGCTTCTTCGATGATTTTCTTAGTGGTCTTGCTTGAAAGAACAACTTTTGCCCCCAGTGCGTTGAGGAAGCCAATAAGCAACGGAGCGTAGTCATAGACTGCAAGTGCTCTGGGAATGCCGACCGAGGGTATACCATCCTTCTCTTGGTAGTCCTTGAACAGCAGTTTCTCGCGTTCATCAAAGGCAGTCTCCACTTTTTCGCTACTAACCGTGCTGTCGTAGAGATCACACCTGCTGCCATAGAAGGTGGGCTTCTCGTCGGGTATGTCCAGGCGACTTATGTTGCAGTTATTGTCGCACCCCTTGCAGACAAATGTTGTGAGGTTGTGGTTACTGTCAATGAC
>JBGOWL010000228.1:0-3444 GCA_041478585.1 Dehalococcoidia bacterium
ACCAGCCCCGGGCCAGCTATCGTGGCCCGCAACATGGTTACGTTAGGCATGAAAGACAACGACGCCGCCACGCCTGATGCCATTCCCCTGTTCTGCAGTCACGGCATAGCCTTCGCGTCGTTCATGGACGTTGCAGGTGACGCCGCCAACGGTGTCATCTTCCTGGCGGGCAAGCTACCGATTGTCGACGACCTTCCAGACAGCGATCCTCAGAAGGCCCTATTGATGCAATACAAGACGGACTTCGATGCGAAATACGGCAGCGGCAGAGTCAATACCTTCGGAGGACATGCGTATGACGCCCTGACCATTGTTGTCGCAGCACTGGAGTCCCTCGACGAAGATCCGGAGACGATCAGCGCCAGTGCAGATGCTATCAAAGCGGCAAGGGCCAGTATACGGGACTACATAGAGCAAAACGTGACGAATTTCAGCGGTACGGGTGGCATTTTCAACATCTCTGCCAGTGATCACAATGGACTCATAAAGGAAGATCTCGTCTGGATACAGATAGTCGATAGGAAGTGGACCTGGTTCCAGTAGGTCAGCCTGTCCCTGAATAGGTCGGCATCGATAAGGGGGGAGGGGACACTTCCCCCCTTATCTTGTCAGTGTCCAATGGCAAAGCTGCGGAGAGAACTCGCGTGTCACAGGAGCTATTCGTCCAGAGTCTCATATCGGGGCTTACCCAGGGCAGCGTCTACGCCCTGATAGGTCTGGGATTCACCATAATCTACAGCGTGACAGCCATCATCAATTTCGCTCAAGGCGAGTTCGTCATGCTGGGAGGAATGCTTTTCTACGTCTTGGCCATATCTCTTGGAATGCCTCTGGTTCCCGCCGTGCTCATCTCCATAGCTGCCGCCGCGCTTGTCGGTGCGATGCTCTATCTCTTGGCCATCCGGCCAGCGAGAGGGGGGTCGGTAGTCAGCCTGATTATCATCACTATTGGGGCTGCTATACTCATCCGTGGCATTGCCGGTTGGCGTTGGGGGGCATATCCTGTAGCACCACCGTTCTTCTCAGGAGACGACTCAATCTCCTTCCTGGGGGCCAGTATTCACCCGCAAGCACTATGGATCGTCGGTTCTACCGTGGTGGTAGCAGTCCTCCTGCATCTTTTCCTTTCCCACACCATGTTGGGCAAAGCGCTGAAGGCATGCGCCACAAACCGACTAGGAGCTGGCCTAGTTGGCATCAACCCAAGATCTATGGCTCTTATTAGCTTCTGCCTGGCAGGCGCTCTGGGTGCCTTGGGAGGAGTGGTCCTATCCCCATTGAGTACCATGACATACGACAGGGGAGCAATGCTGGGGTTGAAGGGCTTCGTGGCGGCTTCGGTTGGCGGCTTCAGGAGCATTATGGCCACGGTGGCCGGTGGAATCATGCTGGGAGTCGTCGAGAATCTGACTGTTGCAGTGAATTGGGGACCATTCACCTCTCAGTACAAAGAGGCGATCGCTCTGACCATCCTGTTGCTGATACTGCTGATTCGCTCAGGCAAGTTGTCAGAACAAGAGAGGGCAGCCTGATGGTACTCAGGGCGAAGGATAGGTGGCCCTATCTCTTCACAGCCGGGCTGATCCTCATCATAATTCTGATCCCCTTCCATTGGTTTCTGGGAGTAAAGATCTCCCTCTTCACACTCGTCGGCATAAGCACCATGATTACGCTAGGCCTGTGCCTCCTCATGGGATACACTGGACAGGTGTCTCTAGGGCAGGCCGCATTCTATGGCATTGGGGCCTATGTTTCGGCTATTCTCAGCGCAACGTACGATGTCAACCCCTGGCTGGCTATGGCGATTGCAGCTACAATTACCGGAGCCTTTGCCTATTTCATCGGCTACCCGATTTTCAGGCTGAGAGGCAACTATCTGGCAATGGCTACGCTGGGACTGGGTATCATCATTTGGATTCTCTTCAAGGAATTGGATCAGTACACTGGAGGCCCAGATGGAATAGGTGGCATTCCCAATCTCTCTATTGGCGGATTCTCTTTCGACACCAGCATGAAACGCTATTACCTCGTGTGGTTCTTTTGTTTGGCCATCCTGCTAGCCTCTCAGAATATCGTGGGGTCGCGGGTGGGCAGAGCACTCAGAGCCATTCACGGAGGCGAGGCTGCTGCCCAAGCAACAGGCATAAATACAGCTCAGTTCAAGGTCAAGATTTTCGTGTTGAGCGCAGTCTATGCCTCACTCGCCGGCAGCCTCTATGCCCACGTTGTTCGACAAGTCAGTCCTGGTTCCTTCGATTTTCTTGAATCGGTGGTAATAGTGACAATGGCTGTTATTGGAGGACTGGCCAGCATATGGGGAGCCATTTTCGGCGCATCTACGATCCTCATCCTCAAGAATGAGCTGCTCGTCGGTCTGGGTGAGATTGAAACGATTCTTTACGGTCTGATACTGGTGCTGGTGATGATTTTCATGCCGAAGGGTCTCTTTGTCAGCTTGAAAGAGCTCTATGAGGCATGGCGACTCCGGTACGCAAGGAGAGGAGACAAGCCTTGACCAACTGCATATTGGAAGTCAAGGACGTGAGCAGAGCTTTCGGTGGTGTGGTGGCTCTGAACAGAGTGGGCATGTCTATTGAGACAGGTAAGATCACAGCCATAATCGGGCCCAACGGAGCTGGGAAGACAACCCTATTCAACCTTGTCGCCGGCGTCTACCCCGTGAGCAGCGGCGAGATACGCTTTCGAGGCACGCCTTTGGACAACATCCCAGTACACAAGAGGACAACCATAGGCATTGCCCGTACCTTCCAGAATGTTCTCCTTTTTGAGAACATGACTGTCTTGGAGAATGCTATGACAGGACAACATGCCCGCAGCCGCTACGGTTTTTTCGAGGCTGCGCTGCGCTTGCCAAAAGCCCATCGCGAGGAAGAAACCATCTCCCTTAAGGCTATGAAATACCTGAACCTGGTCGGGCTAGGGATGTATGCCCAGCAGAATGCCCTTGATCTACCCTTGGGCCAGCAGAAGCTACTGACCATCGCCCGGGCCCTGGCTACCGAGCCCCAGCTCCTCATGCTAGATGAGCCTGGAGCAGGTCTGAACACCCTGGAGAAACGGGACCTCGCTGACCTGGTACGACGTATTCGTGACATGGGCATCACCATCCTCCTGGTGGAACATGATATGGACCTGGTCATGGGCCTGGCGGAGTGGGTCATCGTCCTGGACAGCGGGCAGAAGATAGCCGAGGGCACCGCTGCAGAGATTCAAAGGAACCAGAGGGTCATTGCTGCTTACCTCGGCGAAGAAGAGGAAGTGGAATAACTGATGTTGAAGATTGAAAAGGCGTCGGTGGCCTACGGCCGAGCTACAGCGCTACGAGATGTGTCCCTGCTGGTAAACGCCGGGGAGATCGTTACCCTCATAGGGGCCAACGGGGCCGGCAAGACCACCCTGCTTAACGCTGTGTCAGGGATGGTG
>JBGOWL010000045.1:0-8333 GCA_041478585.1 Dehalococcoidia bacterium
ACACCGTGGGAAGGAATAACAGCAACATTGCCCTTGATTTGGTCGGGTGCTGTTACCACTTTGACTCCGATCTGACTGAATTTGTCCACCACCTGCTGGTTATGTACAACTGGCCCCAGGGTTTCTACTCCTCCGTGGTCTCGAATAGTATCCTCCAGAATCTTCAAAGCTCTCTTGACTCCGAAGCAAAACCCTATTTCGGTGGCTTTTTCAATGTCCATTGTCGCGGTATACTCCTCGATAGTCCTCGGGGAGGAGATCAGCGATCTGTCTCATGATGGTTTCAGTGGATTTTGTCAGGTCTGCCCGGCCCGGTTTGCCATGAACCGGCGGTAGTCTGAAGGGTTGACCAATGTTCACAGTCACCTTGGGACGATAGAACAGCCTTTTCTTGCCCTCGTATTTTTGCCTTATTTTCTCCGTGCCTGAGATACCTACGGGGAGAATAACAGGATTACTGCGAAGGGCAATGAAGGCTGCACCTAGTTTGCCTTGCTGTAGCTGCAAAGTGCGACTTCTTGTGCCTTCGGGGAATATGCCAAGGGCGCGACCGTCTTGCAGTGCCTTGGCTGCTTGATCGAACGCGGTTCTATCGACGTTGCCGCGATCGACTGTGAAACTGCCAAAAAGGCGTAGAAGGAAAGCATGAACCGGAGAGTGGAAATACTCCTTCTTGGCCATGAAGGAGATTCTACGAGGTATGGCCACGCCCAGGAGAGGGATGTCAAACCAGCTAAGATGGTTGGAGACCACAATGAGTGGTTCCTCGGGTATGTTGACCTTCCTATTCTTGATCTCGTAGTGACACAGAATTGAAAGTGCCAGTGCTACCGGCAATCTACTGGAATCGTAAATACTTAGTGACAATCGACCTCCTTGGCCAGTTACACTATCTCATCAGCAGCCTGTTCTGGCATGAGTCCTTCTGGGGCACGATTCTCCTAACGGTACTCTTACCTACTGCCCCAGGACCATCAAGGGCAGTACACACTGGCAAAGGCAACTTTGGCCTTCATGTGTTCTTCTTATCTGTCTTTGAACTCGGGTAGTTTCTTCTCGGCAAAAGATCTGATCGCTTCTTTGTGATCCTCTGAGCCTGTGGCTATGGTGACGCAGGCCATGGCGAAGGCAAGAGCTGTTTCCAGGTCCATACCTAGACCCTTGTATACCTGTAGTTTGGATAGTCTATAGGCTATGGGCGAACCCTTAGCTATCTTACGGGCTATTTTGAGCGATTCTTCCTGCAGTTGCTCTGCAGGTACAAGTCTATTGAGCAACCCTATTCTGTAGGCCTCTTCAGCAGTGCAAGGATCCCCGGTGAAGATGTATTCAAGGGTTTTGCTCACACCCATGACACGAGGCATCAGCCATGTTCCCCCGCTATCCGGTGCGACACCGGCTGAGGTGTAGCCTATAACAAATGCTGCCTTAGGGGAGCCTATTCGCATGTCGCAGGCCAGTGCAAGATCGAAGCCGAAGCCGGCGGCAACACCGTTGATCACGGCTATTGTCGGTTTGTCCAGGTTCTGAAGGCCCAGGATAATGTGTCTCTGAGCCTTTGGTGGAATCTTCCCCCTTCTTACCTCTCGTGTTGTCTTGGGCCATATGTCCAGATCCTCGGGAGTGAGGGTCTGTTTGCCCTTTATCTTGTCGAATTTGAAGTCCCCGCCTGCACAGAAGGCACGACCGGCTGCCGTGATGAGCAGTACTCTTGTTCCGTCATCTTCGGATAGGTCGTCCATTGCATGGACCAGTTCGATTGCCATCTCCTCACTTGCAGCGTTCAGAACCTCAGGGCGATTCAGAGTGATGGTAGCGATCCCTTCTTCCTTTTGCAGTGTGATAGTCTTGAATTCCATAGTGACCTCCTTCTAGATTAGTTTTCCTACACCAGCTTGCTGAGAAGCTCGATGATACTAGCGCTCTGCTTTTTCTTGGATTCGCTGCTATTGATGGAATGCACATTGCCGATAAGACATGCTGAGGATTCAAAAAGATTGTCGATAATCTTGAGATTGTGTTGAGCTAAGGTGCGTCCAGTCTGGGTATTTTCAATGAGCACATCTGCATCTTCGGGTATGAAGGCTTCGCTTGCTCCCCATGTGGGAAGCAAGCGGTAAGGGCTGAGGTGGTTGTCCCTGGCATACTTATCAGCTATGTTAGTATACTCAGAAGCTATTCTGAGAGTGGGGAAGCTATGCCTTCTGAATGGTGATCTAAGGTCTTGCGTGCTATCGAAGGGCAGTCTTTTGCTCACTACAGCGACTATCTTCACCTTGCCAAAGCCGAATGTCAAGATTTTCCTTGCGGGGCTGGATGGAAATCTGTGAAGGTGTTCGTAGAGCCAGTCTTCACCGGTAATAGCCAGATCAAAGTTTCCATTGGCAACCTGGAGGGGCATATCTTGAGGCCGAACTATCTTTGTGCAGACTCCCTCTAGGTTTATGCCTGGCCGCCGTGATTCCTGGGGGTTGCGACTAAGTTCGATGCCGGCTCTTCTCAGGAATTCGAGGGTGGGTGCTTGCTGATGTCCATCAGGCAGGGCAAGCCGAACGGCGGTCGAGTCCCATGGAGGGTTGCGAGAAGAGCGATTCCCGATATCCCCGGGCTTGGTACTGACTCTTTCTGTTGTAGCCTTATGCACATTGTTAGCAGCATAGACCCGTTGAAGCAGTGAGCCCATGTTCTTGGATTCCCAACTGGGACGGTGTGCTATCAGGAATGCGCTTGAGCGGAGAATTGTGGTTAAAGAGAATAGCTCATCCTCAAGGGGGATGTCGTTGGTGCGGGAGATCAAAGCCAAATCAGCGCTCTCCGGGGGATAGACCTCAGCTGCGCCCCAAACGGGGATTATGCTGAACCGCCTCAGTCTCAGGTTGAGTGCAAACGACTCAGCCAGGTTAGGGTATTCGCTGACTATGCGAATCAGCCCTGTCTTAGTCGGCAATTCATTCATTGAGGCTAGCTGAGAGGAATTGTTGGCCACCATGCACAACTCTCTGTTGCCGTACCCCAGGTCCTTCACCTTCACAATAGCGCTGGTAGGGTACTTTGCGAGGAGCTCTGCAACCCAGTCCTGTCCGCAGATCCCCAGATCGTAGTTTCCCACTGCTACTTGAATGGGTACATCCTTCTCGTTGAATATCTTCAGGACCAAATTGGGAGAATTGCTGCACTGGGGTCTATAGGAGCGCGATTGTTCCTCATAGCCACTAATCTCCAAACCGAATTCTTGGAGTAGGATGCTAGTTGGTTGGAGGAGACGCCCCTTAGGAAGGGCCAGCTTTAGTTGCATTTGCTATCTGTAGTATGCCCAGAATCTCAGCCGGTGAATCTAGTTCCTTTGCCTTACCGCTTATTTGGTCGGTGAGGAGAAACTTCGACCTCCCCTGTTCACTTGGGATAGAGAGGGTCCATCTATGTTTGGTTGTTTGTATGTTCCCCTGGTCACGGTCAGCTATGTATCCTTTCTGGCGCAGCAGAGCAGCAATTTCGAAAGAGAGTCTCTCATTCTTGGCTGTGTAGTCCGCGGTCTGAATCAGGATACTGGGTGCGGTATTCTCCGAAACCTTCCTCAGTTTCGCAAGGCGGTCAATGTCCAGGGCAAACCCCGAAGCATGGATATCGCCTCCACCCATCAGGGGAATCAAGTCGTCGTACCTTCCGCCCCCTCCCACTCTATAGTCTTCAACATAGAACTGAAACAGAATGCCGGTGTAGTATTCGAAACCCCTACCTGATGCTACGTTGATCTCATAGCGGCAGCCCAATTCTGTCAGGAGCTGTGTGATAGAGATGAAATTGTCCAAGCTGGCATCAAGCTTGGGGGATATTTGGGCCAGTGACATCCTCTGGTTCTGTAAGAAACCAGGCGAATCCCCTTTGAGCTCGAAGAGCATGGACAGGGGTTGCGTCAGGCGGGGATCATCAGTCATGATTTTCCTCAGAACCTCGGTGGCATGCCCGTCCATGATGTGGTCGAAAATGCGACTCTGCTCTGCAGGCGCCAGACCGAGCTCTCGAAGCAGGGTTCTGATCAGTCCGGCGTGAGACAATTGCAGTTTGACGTCGGTGCGACCCAGTTGTGCCATGATCTCCAGAGCAAGCATTATCAATTCTACGTCCCCTGATGGGTTAGCACTGCCCACCATTTCGGCTCCACACTGCCAGCGCTCTCTTGATTCGCTACCTGTTTCCTCGAAGCTGAAGATGTTCTCGACATAGAAGAGCTTGGCTAGACCAGTTTGGACCATGTGGTCGATATACAGCCGTGCAGCGGGTATAGTACCGTCGGGTCTGAGAACCACCCTTTCTCCGCTCCAGCCGTTCCAATCGAGAAACGAGTATACCTTGCTGAGCATGCCTGGGGTGAGGGTACCTGTTGAAGTGAAGAGATGAAGATATTCCAATGTGGGCGTCCTCACCTCCTTGTATCCCCACTGCAGACAGCATGACCTGAACATTTTCTCAACATGACGAAATCTCTCCATGTCCTCGGGGAGGAGGTCTCGGCTGCCTTTACATCTGAGTGTTTCCATAGCTATGTCTGATTTAGCTGACTATAGAAGGTGGAGGATATTGTAGCACGTCCTCTCTGCTCAGGGCAACGCACACACACACGAGGTTGAGTCGTTGTCTTTGGAGGCGCTGTGGGACCGCCTGCCCGAGCCTGGTGAGCAATTGAGATATCAGGTCAAACGAGGGCGACGGCTGGCAGATCTGAGTCTATTGACCGTGGTAGCAGATCAGATGGGGTGAGTCTCCAGTTGTGTGATAGATTCCAGAAGTGTCGTACTGAGACTAACTCAGTGCCTTATGACCGATTCTTGAATTGGTAACCACTTCTATTGTTTGAATAGCATTCTCTATGTGGTTCAGGCTAAGTGAGAAGCCCAGGTTTCTCAGGTCCTTGTGATGTAATCCCTGGTAGAGACCCTGACCGGCCACACGACACATTTCATCATATAGGTCAGGCCATTCGCTTTTCTGGCGGGTGCAATACAGGATGAAGCCAATAAGCTGCGGATTGATGGTGTCATGTCTGGTCTCTGAAGGTGGACTATTTGAGGGGATCATGACGTGAAGAGTCTATCCTTAACGAGGTCAAAAAGCAAAACCACTGGTAGCGATTTGAAGGAGCAAACCCTGTGGCACTGGGGGCAATAATCCGTTTTGTCAGACGCAAAGGCTCATGTTCTCTCAATCTTGGTGGGTGGTTACTCTGGGCTGCTTCAGGAGGCTTGTCTGGCCCAGGCGGGGAGGTCTTGAGAACAGAGGGGCGTTCGCTCAATGGCTATCGCGCGCGCTCGTGGACATCGTAGCCGTTCCTCCTCAGTTCCTCTATCAGACCGGCGGAGTCGGGAATTGTCAGATGGGCTACGAAGTCGTTCTCACCTGTATCCGGATGTGCCATGGTGTAGATAGTCACAATCTCAGCATGGAACCGATCAATGACCCCCAGTATTTTCTGCAGGTCGGCTATCCCGCGCCATTTGTGGACCGAGAGCCTGATTCCTGGCCTGTCGATGCCCAGGATGGGATTGGCTATCTTGTAGAAAAAGTCGTTTGTAGTGGCTATGCCCACCAGCCGGCCGTCCTCGACTACCAATAGTGTGCCTACCTTCCTAGACTGGGCAAGAGCCACGGCCTCCTCGACTGATGCCTCAGGCGGCACCGTGACGAGGTCTGTCCTCATGATGTCCCTGACAGCGATTTTGCCTAGCAGATAGCTGATCTCGTGCATGCTGAAGGTGGTGAGTTTGGACGGTCCAGCTTTGTCCAAGGCATCTCGGGACACCACTCCGACAAGTTTTCCTTTGTCTACCACTGGCAAACGTCGAATACGGTGAGCTTCCATAATTCTCCCCGCATCAGCGAGGGATGTGCTGCTGGGAATAGTGACTACGTTGGTGGTCATAACATCGCGGATAAACATCTCAGCCCCCTTTCAAAATTGATAGCAGGTCTCCTCAACAGGCTAGGCCGAGTTCATAGTGCCAAAGCTTGTTCTCGGAAACCAGCCAGTAGCGGACAATCCGGCCATTTGCAGTCATGCAGCTTCTTCTTGCTGGCCCCAGCCTTGCTATGTCTGTTCACATGGGAGCACTTTGCAGTGCCGTCTGGCTGGACCATGATCGTGGCTAAGTTGCCCACATACTGACATTGCACCGTTATGGCTGTCAACTGCCATCCCACTATGCTACGCCTTCATCAGGTAAGATGCCCCCGAACCAGCCGTCAACCCAACCACCGTTTCCTTCTCTTGTAGTGCTTGGTGTCCCGGTAGCTCTTGGTCTCTCCCACAGCGCCCAACCCCATGTAGAACTCGCGAATGTCCGCATTGTCCCTCAGCTTCTCGCCAGTGTCGTCAAGGACTATGCGACCGTTCTCCATCATGTAGCCATGGTGGGCCAGGGATAGCGCCGCTCTAGCGTTCTGCTCAACGAGAAGAATGGAGACCTTCTCCTCCTCATTGATTCTCTTCAATATTCGGAAGATCTCCTCGACGAGGAGCGGAGCCAGCCCCAGTGAGGCCTCGTCGACAAGCATCAGCTTGGGGTGGGACATCAGGCCTCTCCCAACCACGAGCATCTGCTGCTCTCCGCCAGAGAGATAGCCAGCCGTCTGATTCCTCAATTCCTTGAGCACAGGGAAATAGGTGTAGACCATTTCCAGGTCTCTCTTCAGGTTCGATGCGTTCGCGGCAATGTAGGCACCAGCCCGCAGGTTCTCTTCTGCCGTGAGGTGGACGAGAGTTCTTCTTCCCTCGAGAATCTGTATGATACCTTTTCTGGCTATTGCCTCGGGATCCCCATTCTCTATCCTTTTCCCTTCAAACTCGATACCCCCATCGGTTACTCTGCCTTCCTGGGTCTTGAGGAGGCCTGAAATTGCCCGCAACGTCGTAGTCTTTCCGGCACCGTTGCTTCCCAGCAAGGCTACGATGCTGCCCTTCTCGACCTCCAGAGACACCCCTCTGAGTACAAGGATTACGTCCATGTATTTGACTTCAACGTTGTTCAGCTGCAGCATTGGCATGTTGCGTCATCACCTCAAGCCAGGGTGCTTGCTGGTTCTCCCAAGTAGGCCTTGATAACAACGGGGTCTTTCTTGATGGTGTCGGGGATCCCTTCGGCGATCTTCCTTCCGAAGTCGAGGACCACGATCCGGTCGGTTATGTCCATCACAACACCCATATCGTGTTCGATGAGGACTATGGTGATTCCTTTCTCTTCTTGCACGTCCAGTATGAACCTGGCCATGTCTTCCTTTTCTTCGACATTCATGCCAGCCATGGGCTCATCCAGAAGGAGCAGCTTGGGCTCTTGGGCCAGTGCCCGACCCAAGTCGATACGCTTACGTATCCCGTAAGGCAGAGTACCAACCACCGATTTCCTCCATCGTTCCAGTTCCAGGAAATCAATGATCTGTTCCACTGCCCAGCGGTGTTGCACCTCTTCTTTGTGGGTCCTGCCGTAGTAAAGAGCGCCTTCGAGCCAGGTGGACTTGAACAGGAAATGCCTGGCTGCCATCAGGTTGTCCACCACGGTCAGTCCGGTGTAGAGCTGTATGTTCTGAAAGGTCCGGCTGATGCCGAGCTTGGCAACGCCGTCCGGCCTGAGCTTGGTGATTCTATGGCCCCTAAAGTAGACCTCCCCATGTTGGGCGCGGTAGAACCCGTTGATGCAGTTCAGGGCGCTCGTCTTGCCGGCGCCGTTTGGCCCGATTATACTCACAATCAGCCCCTTGTCTACCTGGAAACTCAGGTTGTCCAGGGCCTTGATGCCACCGAAGCTGAGGTCCAGATTGGCGACCTCCAGTTCAGCTGTCTTACCGATCGTATCTACCATACTATGTCGCCCCAAACATACCTAAAGTCCTCATCGAACAATGTGCGCGCCCTGAGCTAACCTCGGCATACGTGCGACCAGAGGGATGCTCTGGAGGGCTTTGAAAGCCCTCCAGAGAGGTCGTGTCGGGATCAAAACTGGACGTAACTCCCATGCATATTGACAGCGCCACTATGCAACCTCATCACTGGCAGTGAGCTACAGGGTGTAGGTCTTAGGCTGGATCTCGTCATCGTGTGATATTGTTGTCTCAACGGTCAGAGTCCAGGTTGCCGTACCGGCCTGGAACTGGCTCCAGACGTCTGCCGCCAGCTTCTGGGCGTCGGCCGATGATTTGCCGCTCAAGACGGCCCAGGTGATGACGTCATAGGTCTTTACTGGTGCTACAATTCTTATGCTGGCCTCGCCTTCGGCGGGTACCCAGATTGCCTCCGGTATGAGCTGTCTTGCTGCGTCAACCAGTACCTCCTCGCCTGTGGCACT
>JBGOWL010000179.1:0-4217 GCA_041478585.1 Dehalococcoidia bacterium
CCAATCACTTTCAGCCTGAAGCCGTTGCGAAGAGAACTCCGTCAGGTTGCCATCCAGACACTCGGAAAGGACTGGGAGCAATCCCTCAAATCATCAAGAGAGAAGCAGGAGTAGCTGGCCATATGTGTGAGCACATGGCGTTTCGGTCACATCACTGACATCAAGAGCGCAGAAGAAGAGGATCGTGAATTGGCCAAGATAGAAATGGTGACTCGCTTGAAGGCACCTGTCAGGGAGGTATTCTCATACATCGCCGATTTTCGAACGCTGCAGGACTACAATCCCTCGGTCCTCCGCGTCGATCCAATCGGCGATGGCCCTCCAGCAGTTGGTGGTCGCTACGTAGTCACTCTGTCCATGTTCGGGCGCACAATCCGGCCGGTGTTGACCATCCCCGAGATGAGAAAGAATGAGCTGATTGCGACAAGGCTTGATGCATTCATTCCCGCCATTGAGAAGCGATTGTTTGCGGCCTCAGGAAACGAACCCGAATTCGTGTTCAGGATCGAGTTCTCCTCCAGATGGCCGATCCTTGGTCCCCCCGTAGATGCTATCCTGGTGAAGCTTTTTGCTGAACGCCAGGCTCAGACCGAGGTCAGGCTTCTCGAGAAGCACTTCAACGAGCGAAATGACCAGTCTCGTCAGTGCGATGAAAACAGATAGCCTACCCTAGGAGGTGTAGACATGGACTTTGGGTTCAGTCCAAAGGAAGAGACCTTGAGAAAAGAATTCGACGATTTCTTCAGAGCCGAGATGAAGAACGCTCCCCGCCGTTGGTCGGCATCGATGGAAGCCATCTTCAGCGAGGAGTGTTGGGATTTCTTCAAGCAGACAGCGAGGAAACTGGGAGCCAGAGGCTGGCTTTCGCGGCCATGGCCCAAGGAGTATGGAGGGGCAGATGCTCCGCTCACTGAGCAGTACATCTTCAGTGATGTCCAGGGGTACAATCTGGGGGCTGGCGTTGACCCCATGGGCGTACTAATGCTGGCACCAACACTGGCGATGTGGGCCACACACGAACAGAAGCTCGAACACCTCATTCCCATGGCACGAGGAGAGCGCTTCTGGTGCCAGTTGTGGAGCGAGCCGAATGCTGGCTCGGATCTGGCTTCCATCACCACCGCCGCCGTGATAGATGGCGACCACTATGTCATCAACGGCCAGAAAACGTGGAGCAGCGGCGCCCACCACGCCGACTGGGGCTTTGGAGTGTTCAGAACCGCATTCGACGAGGCTCACAAGAGAGGTAAGGGCCTTTCATTCATTCTGGTGGACATGAAGACGCCGGGAATTACCATAAAGCCTATTCTCACTATGAACGGTGCTCACCTGTTCAACGAGGTGTTTTTCGATAATGTCCGGGTTCCTGTACGCAATCGGGTCGGTGCGGAGAATGAGGGTTGGACAGTGTCCCAGTTGACTTCAAACTACGAACGGTCGATGGTTATGGTGACTTCTGGATTGAGACGCTTGTTTGACGAATTCGTTGCATTCTGTGGGGAGACCAATTGGAATGGCCGGATTCTGGCTGAGAACCCTCTAGTCCGGAACAGACTGGGGGAGCTGGCCACCGAGATTGAGGTAGCTCGGAGCCTCTCTCTGCAGGTACTGTGGAAGCAGATGACGCTCAGGAGCATTGAAGAGGCGGCTGGCGCAGCCTGCACAGCCAAGGTCTTCACCAGCGAGCTCAACGAGCATCTGACCTACACCGGCTGTCGCGTCATGGGGCTGTATGGGACAGTGAAGGATTCCAGGTGGTCACCACTCAGAGGCTACTTTGAGGATAGCTATCAGATCTGCAAGGGACTGAGCATCGCTATGGGCAGCAACGAGGTAATGAGAAACATCATCTGCTGGGTGGGAATGGGTCTCCCCAGACTCAGGGGGGGCTAATGAAGTCACTCGCCTCTCAGGATGCCTGGGTGACGGAACCCTCTCTGACATGGCCATGCCGCCTTTGCAGGAAATCACATCACTGGTGAGGCTTGCACGACCCCGCCTCATTTTGTGACAATGGTGTCAGCTACATGATCCAATGGGGGTGACAAGATCGTACAAAAACCAACAGAGATAGTCCCAGGAGTCTTCATGCTGGAAATCGCCTTCCCGCAGGGCTGGTTCCCACCCGACGCCCCGGCAGCAACCTTATGCTATCTCGTAAGGCAGAGGCAAGGTTGGCTACTGGTGGACAGCGGTCTGAAGCATCGTTCTTGTCTTGATAGTCTCCGTCAGCAATTGGCTGCTATAGACGTCTCCCCGAGGGACATAAAGTGGCTACTGATTACTCACTTCCATCCTGATCACTTTGGATTGGCCTCCGAGATCAAAGCAATGTCAGATGCCCAAATCATTCTGCACCGGATGGATTGGGACATGCTGAAGCTCATCATCAACGCCGCCGGAGGTTGGTCGAGTGAGACTTTCGATCGATGGGTCACTTCTCTTGGCGTATTACCACAGGAGTTGGATAGCTACGATCGAGTCTTCGAATTCGGCACTGCGCTTTTCCCCACAGACGCGGAGCCTGACCTGTTGTTAGACGGCGAAGACCAACCGGTGGGAGACACAGGCCTTCGTGCCATTCTGACACCGGGCCATACCCCCGGACACGTGTGCGTCTATGATGAGAGGAACAAGTTGCTCTTCTCTGGAGATCATGTGCTAATGGGCATTACTAGCCACATAACCCCAGGAATCCTAAGCAATGACGACCAACTCAGCCGCTATCTGGAATCGCTTCGAAAGGTGCGGGCTCTTGATGTGCAAATGGTTCTGCCAGCCCACGAGAGTCCTTTTGCACACTTGAGTCAGAGGGTGGGGTACCTCCTGGAACACCATGAGAAACGTCTGCAACAAGTGTTGGCTCCCATCCGCCACCGTGCTTTGAGTGCTCGGGACATAGCCTCTCAGGTCGAATGGGTAGTGGGACTCTGGGAACAAATGGACAGCATCAATCGACTGCTGGCGATTCTGGAAACACTGGCTCATCTTCGCCTCCTTCAGGAGCGCGGCCTTGTGATCACAACAGAGAAGCAGGGGGTGAACCTATATAGTGCGACGAAATAGTGTCAATCTGAAGCTGACTGGCCATTGCCTCACAAGGATCTCTTACACGATATGCATCGATAGTGGTGCTATTTTGGGGATTTGTCTAGTTTGACCTGCCCCCAAATAGTTGTGCCACTTCTCAAGTCACAGTTGCCAGGGGTGTGGACTTGCCCCCTTCTCGTTCTTGGCATCGCTCTCTCACCCCACCAGCACCTTGCAGAACTTCAGACTTCCCCCTTTGTATCCAAGCTGAGGTGGAGGCAGCGTCGTCCTACAAATAGTCTTACCTAGACTCTTCAGCACATGCTGATAGCCCGGGCGGGAGACTGGGAAGGTGTTGTGGCCAACTCAAGGGGGTGTCTCTGTTTTTCGCTGTCAAAAAGCCATGTTCTGTCAGGCGCTGGGGATTCGAGCCAGGCAAAGGCAAATGCCACACTGAAGACCTGGGGGCCGGTTCTATCCATGGACCACAACAATGGTCCACCATCGTGGCCTCTAGCCTGAATCCTCTGTGAAAGAGCATTCCACCGAAACAGCCTAGACAGCTGACATCACGCCGGCGTCACGCTCGCATCACAGTGATTGCGTTCTTTGGTCCCTCTGTGTAAAATAATGCTGGTGAGAGTGAGCATAAGAGACCTCTTGACTGGCGAAGTGCCAGCTTGCGGGTCGAACTGAGATTCGTGTCTGTAGGGCGGGAAAATGATCGGTTTGCTTCACACGCAAGAGGTCAGTGGTTCAAATCCACTACTGCCCATTCCTGATCGATCGAAGTCGATCGGTTAGTGCCGAAGTGGCGGAATGGCAGACGCGCTACGTTCAGGGCGTAGTGTTCGTAAGGGCGTGGGAGTTCAAATCTCCCCCTCGGCACCATATATAGGCGCTTGTAGCTCAATTGGATAGAGCGCAGCCCTGCGGAGGCTGAGGTCGTGGGTTCGAGTCCCACCAAGCGCGCCACGCGGGCGGTTAGCTCAGTTGGTTAGAGCGTCTGCTTTACACGCAGAAGGTCCCCGGTTCGAGTCCAGGCGCGCCCATTGACGAAACTTCTCAAATCTGATATAATATAAACAGGATAGGAAAGCAAAGACAAACCGCAGTATAGCGGTTTTTTGATTAAAAGCCCTATTCTATTGACTTAAACGTCAATGTGTGCTAAGCTATTTGGTTGC
>JBGOWL010000282.1:0-2702 GCA_041478585.1 Dehalococcoidia bacterium
ACATGGTGAAGAGCAGGAATGACATGGTGGGGGTCCACCCGGGGGTGTGTTGGTCTGGGGGTGGAAGGGGGAAGGGGGGAATGAGGTGCCGCCAATCCTGTGGTGCAGCCTGGCATCCGATTCAAACGCGGTTATGGCGTTTGGCGCAATCGAGTTAAGCATCGGCTTACTCAGCGGTTGCCGGCACCCATGAACCCTGTTCGAGAGCTAGCGTAGCCAGATGAAGGGATACGCCAGAATGATGGCAACAGCCATCGTTCGAAGCACATGAATGGTGAGCTCAGCCCTGTGCGCCTTTACCAGGGCTCTCATCTAGCGTGTACCTTTCCGGGAGCTCTTGCTCACCTTCTTGGTGACCTTGCGGCTCTTGGTGGCCACAGCCTTAGCTCTCTGTGTCTTAAGCGCCATCTTCATCTACTTTCTGCCTCCCTTCTTTGCTGTCTTGGCTGCCATCTTTGGCTGCACCTTGGCAACTACCTTGCGCTTGGGGGCGGCGACTGCCTTGGCCCTGGGGGCTGCGGCGGTGCGACCCTTCGCTGTCTTCGCTATGGTCTTCATTTGTTATCACCTCCTTTCTCTAAGATTCGATTCTGCGTTGAGTGTACATATTGAAACTCACGCCTGTGTCTCAGCACCTGTCACGGCACTCACAATTGTTCTTCGGAAGAGGAGGTAAATATCACCAGTGGATCACAAACGATGTTTGAACGGGCTACACCTCTTGACAAGCTGTTCGGCAGTCGGGCACAATTGGGTTCGTGCAAGCAATCTACACCGCTCTGTTCGGCCTGCTGGGGCTGGCACTGGGCAGCTTCCTGAATGTCTGTATTGACCGGTTGCCCGGTGAGCGCTCGATAGTGAAGCCCCCCTCTGAGTGTGATGCCTGCCATCGCCGCCTGGCGGCTAGTGATCTGATACCGCTGTTGAGCTACCTCTGGCTCCGAGGCCGCTGCCGCTACTGCCAGACTGTCATACCGAAGCGGGTCTTCCTGGTGGAGCTGGCCAGCGGTGCAGCACTGGCCTTCCTGTACTACCGGTATGGCTTGACCGCGGAGCTGGGAATCACCGGTTTCTGGGCCCTGGTGTTGATGGTGGTCTTTGTGATTGACCTGGAGCAGGGGCTGATACTGAACAAGGTGATCTATCCTTCAATGGCGGTGGCTCTGATCTTTGCCGGCTTTTTCGAGCCTCCGTGGATGGAAGGCTGGATATTCGTTCCGATAGCCAGTGCTGCTCTGGGTGGCGCTGTGGGACTGCTGATGTTCTGGCTGATTGCGGTGGTCTCCGGGGGAGGGATGGGGTGGGGGGATGTCAAGCTGGCGGGTCTGATTGGCCTTATCTGCGGTTTTCCGCTGGTGCTGCTGGCTGTGATCATGGGAGCCGTGTTGGGCGGACTGGTGGCAGTGGGGCTGCTGGTGGCCAGAAAGCGGCGGTGGAGCTCGGGTCAGACGATACCCTTTGGTCCGTCATTGGCTGTGGGTACCATGATCACCCTCCTGTGGGGCAGTGGCATTAGTGACTGGTACATAGGCCTCATCTGACGTATCTGTTCGTGCTGGTCTGGCAATGGTCCCGGACCTGACGGCCTCGATGAAAGCCTGGGCCAATGTGGGGTCGAACTGAGTACCTGCATGGCGTCCGATCTCCTCAAGAGCCTCTTCCCAGGACAGGGCTGCACGGTGCGGCCGTTCCGATGTCATGTCGGCAAAGGCATTGGCTATGCTGAGGATGCGGGCTTCGAGAGGGATGGCTTCCCCTTTGAGACCTTCGGGATAGCCGCTGCCGTCATAGTGCTCGTGATGATAGAGAATGGCGGGGACGCAGGGTGCGAGGCCGGGCACGTTGCTGATGATAGTGACCCCCAGCCTGGGATGAGTCTTGAGTTCCTCCATCTGTGCCGGCGTAAGAGGGCCTTTGGCATTGAGTGTTTGGTCATGCACGCCTATCTTGCCGATATCGTGGAGGAGTGAGGCTGCGCTGAGCCTGGATATGACGTCGGATGGCGAGGCGGTGGCCTCGGCCAGAGCCAGAGCATAGCCTCTCACCTGGTGAGAGTGCATGTAGGTATAGTGGTCCTTGGCATCTACGGCGGTGGTCAGGGCATAGATGGCGGCCAGGCTGGGGCTTCTGGTCTCCCTGCTGGTGTCGGGCATGGGCAGGGAGAGGACCTTGGTGGGAAGATGGGTTCGGTTGCCCCCGTTGTATTTGGCGTAGTACAGGGCTGTGTCGGCCACGGTCACCAGGTCAGCAGGAGTGACCCCATTGGCGGGGCAGTTGGCCAGGCCGAGGCTGGAGGTAACGCCTGTTGAACTTTCCTGCATGCGGTGGGCGATTGACTGACGTACTCGCTCTGCCACATGGTAGGCACCCTCGACGTCAATGTGAGGCAGAATGATGGCAAACTCGTCACCGCCGTATCGGAAGGCCTGGTCGCTGGTGCGGATGGAGTGTTTTATCATGTCGCCAACCTCTCTGAGCAGATCGTCGCCGGCGGGATGTCCGAAGATGTCGTTATAGACCTTGAATGAATCAAGGTCGAGCATGAGGAGTGAGAAGGTGCCGCCGTAGCGGGCGTGGCGGGTGATTTCCTCCTTTAGCCTCTCATCAAAGTGGCGGCGGTTGAAGAGGCCGGTAAGCTCATCGATGCGGGCTTTTTCCCTGGCCTGGTTATAAAGCTGGGAGTTTTCGATAGGGGCTGTGAT
>JBGOWL010000115.1:0-5671 GCA_041478585.1 Dehalococcoidia bacterium
AGCAAATGCGGGGGATGGGGGGGGATTCGACAAGTTCCCCCGTTCTTCATTTTTGCGCTTCTGTTGGGCGCACTGCTGATGCCCGTGATCATGGCAACGCCAGCGAGGGCCGCCGGCGAAATCGCCATATCGGGCAGCTTCTACAACCAAGCCTTCCAGATACCACAGGGCTCCTCAGCCAGCGGCCCCAGCATCTATGTAGTGGTCTTCAATCAGAGCAGCGAGGAATTCACTGTCGCCATGACCACCGTGGCGCCTCCAGGGGTGACAGTGAACCTGTCGCGCACCACGTTTGTCCTCCAGCCGGAAGGTCAGCAGCAGGTACAGGTCAGTGTGACAGTAGCTGCAGACGCTGTTCCAGACACCTATGTGGATGGGCTGGAGGTAAGCGCACAGGCCTCGACGGAAGGAACAGGAGGCATAGTGATTCTGGGGGCTGCTGCGCAGAGAGCCACGCTGGTGGTGACTGGCGAATCTGCTCTTGTGATGGTAGACACTGTCGGCCCCAGCGGACAGCCAGTGGCCACCGTCGTCCGTCTCTTCAAAGTGATCAATGGGGAACCTTTTGAATTTGCTTACAACAATACCGGTCACCTGGAGGCCACTGTTTCGCCGGGAAGCTACCTGGCATCCGCATACAACAACGGCGATAAGCTGGCCGAGGAGGCTTTCGACGTTGCCGCGGATGAAGTGAAGCAGGTGACTTTGACTGTTAATACCATCTACTTCAGCCTCTTCGAGATCAACCCAGCCTACAACAATGAGACGGGAGAACTCGGCTTTGTTCAAGTATCCTACACAGTCAAAAACGTCTATCAACAGATGGCTACGTCCACAGTCAGGCTCATAGTCACCCTTGATGGTGTGCCGATTGAAGAGGTAGAGATATTGAATCTGAGCCCACTGAGCCTCGGTGATTTTGGCGCTCCCTACACCTACATGCCAGCCGACGGCTGGCAGAACGGTACCTATGGCTTCAGTCTGCGGCTCGATGTTGACGGCCAGCTCTACGCCGGCACTCAGGAGCAGACCCTGGAGGTGGGCAGGGGCAGCAGCTCGACAAACTGGTTGATTTTTGTTCTCGCCGGCCTGGGCGGCGGGCTAGTAATAGGGGGAATTATCGTGTTCTTCAAACGTCGGAAGAAACCGGACAAGCCGGAGAAAGCTCGAAAACTGGAAAAACACAGTGGCAAGGGAAAATCGCCTGAAGTGGGTGAGGCTGCCGGAACCGTGTTCGGTCTCAAACGCCTCTTCAACAGGGGCAATAAGATCACCAAGAAGAGTGCCGTTCCGCGCAAGGGCACCGCGGTGGCGAAGCTGCCTGAAGTGGGCGAGTCTGCCGGAACGGTGTTCGGTCTCAAACGCCTCTTCGGCAGGAGGGGTAAGATCGCCAAGAAACAGGCTATTGTGGGCCGGGGCACCGCCGGAATAGGAGTCGGAGTTCCCGCGAGCGCCGCTGCCAAGGAAGCGGCCATTGCCAAAGCCAGCGCCATGAAGGACGATCAGGCAAAGTCAGAGACTAAGGAACCAATCAAGGAAAGCTCTGTCATTGATACGGGCAAAGCAGCCGATAAGAAGACAACAGAAGGAGAATCGACAGCCGCAAGAAAAGAGACTGTTGTGGCACAGGGCAGCACGGCGGCGAAGCCATCCGCTGCCGGGACAGCCGCTGAGCCAACAGCCAAGGCTGCCCCCGCTGCAGGCTTCCAGGTCAAGTCAGCCGCCGATGTGAAGCAGGCCGCTGCTGCCAGACAGGCAGAGGCGGCAGAACCGGCTGAGGCTACTAGATCAGCCACACCACCCGAACAGGCAGCGCATGTGGAGGAGAGCATTTCTGGACCAGCGCAGCCCGCGAAGCGGCCTGCGGTTGCCACACCAAGCATATCTCCAGCCCATGCACAGCGTGTCAAAGAGACAGTGCCAGCCGGTGGGAGTACTACTGCTACATCACCAAAGAAGAACGAACCACTCATGGTTCCATCACCCTTCTCGCCACCAAAGCAGGTGTCGTCTGGGAAGAAAGCCAAGCTCGACAAGAAGAGCACCACTTCCAGACACGACGAGGCTGCAGAGGCGCCTGTGGTTCCATCAGCAGGTGTACCAACAGAGCAGGTACTGCCTGTGGAGGTGATCGCTGTTCATGCTGAGCCTTTTGAGGCTGCACAGGAGTCTGTGGCTCCACCGCAGGAGGAATCGCCAGTCACCCAGGAGAGCGGTGGCGTAGAAGAAGCGGCAGGCATTGAGCCAGCCGTGAACGAGAATAGCGCCATGGGCGCGGAAGCCCGTGCAAACGACGATGCTGGCGATGCAGAGGATCAGGCTCATCAGGACGGCGATGAGGCCAAGAAGAAATTCGTCTCGCCGATCAGATTCCTCAACCGTTGATGGGTGATGCATCTGATACCCCACATGGTGGGCCGGACGTCCGGACATGTCTGGATGGCACCTTCTGGATTCCCGCTTCCGCGGGAATGACATGAGGAAGCAGGAATAGCATGGGGAGGGCGACGCTGGCATCGGGTGTGAACGCAAATGGCCCGGCGGAGACTCGTCTGGGCAGAGCTGACGCAAATAACCCAATTGGATTGACTGCGGCCTACCCCTATCGGCGCCGCCGCTTCGATCCAGTATCCTGCTGCGGCACGGTGCGGCGCTTCCACACTACTACTGCGGCAGCAATGACAGCCACACCAGCAAGAGCGACGAGCAGCCAGGCCCAGAAGGGCAGTCCCCCTTCGCCGCCGGCAGACGGGAACCCCGTCCTGGTGGTAAACGATGCTTCATCTGACCACTCCGACCACTCCTCCTGCTTGTCCTGATGCCTCACCATCCAGTAGTAGGTAGTCCCGGGGCTGAGCACCTCCTCCGATATGGTGATGCTGGCTCTATCAGAGGTGTAGTTGTAGATCGGCTGGCTGTAGTCACCCGCAATCGTGGTTATCTGCCACTGCGAGGCATAGTAGTCAGGGGCACCGTCAGGGTCAGAGAACGGCGCCTCCAGCCTGGGTGTGATGATGACACCGAGCGCGCCTGACTTAGGAGAAAGGTCGGCCGGTTTGTCCGGAGGGTGGTTCACGGTGGTGAACGGGGCCTCTTCCGACCAGAGGGACCACGCCCCGTGGTTGTCCTGATGGCTCACCCGCCAGTAGTAGGTGGTCTCAGGCCTGAGCACCCCAGCAACGATCGTCCTGCTGGTAAGCTCTGAATCTCTGACAGTTATGTCATCAACAACAGTGCTGGAATAGTCACCGGCGGTGCGCGTTATCTGCCACCTTGATGCGGTATGGGTATCGTTGGAGTCGGAATCGGAAAAGGCAGAGGATTCCAGGATCATGGTGACTGTGACGATTTCACCGTCCTCCAGAGCCAAGGTCATCGGCTGAGCCGGAGGATGGTTGAGAGTGGTAAACGAAGTCTGCAAAGACCACTCGGACCAGGCACCGTGGTTGTCGCCATGCTTCACACGCCAGTAGTAGGCGGTATTGTCATTGAGTTTGCCGGCAGGTACGGCTATCTCAGTCAGACTGACATCGTCTGTTGTGATATCAAAGACAGGGCTGGTGTAGTCTCCTAGCGTGGCCGTTATCTGCCACTGCGAGGCAGCATGGCTATCGTTGATGTCAGGGTCAGAGAAAGGCGACGATTGCAGGGTGGGATTCAAGCTGACCGGCGTAGCATTATCAGGCGGCGAGACATTGGTCGGCTGACCAGGTTGATGGTTGAGCGTTCGGAACCAAGTCTCTGAAGACCAATCAGACCAGGCCACCTGACTGTCCTGATGCTTCACGTGCCAGTAGTAGGTGGTGTTGTCGCTGAGAACGTTCGCAGGTATCGCTATCTGGGTCAGATTGACGCCATCTGGCCCGCTGTCAAAGACGGGGCTGGTGTAGTTCTCTGACGTGGCAGTTATCTGCCACTGCGAGGCAAGGTGGGTATCTTCGGTATCATTGTCAGAGAAAGCCGAGGACTGCAGGGTAGGGTTCAGGCTGACGTCCGTAGCGTTGTCAGCCGGTGAGACGTTGGTCGGTTGGGCAGGCATACCGAGAGCCTCCTCCACGACGATACCGCCGCCGGCGGCATTGCAGATGGCAGTGTTCTCTGTCGGGTAGAGCGACCACGCTCCACCGTCCCCTACTGCGCCAGCCAGTATCACCAAGGCAGCCACGAGGACGGCCACCACAAGGAACGATAGCCTCTTCACGACACCAGGTGTCGCCCTATCAGCATGAGTTTCTGCATCCATCAGTCACCTCTCCTCTGTGCACAGTTCCACCACCCGTGATCACAGGACACCACGGGTGTTGGCTCGAAAAATACCATGCCAGTGGTGCAGAGTCAAGAAACCCACTCGCCCATGGTCAATCAGCCCAGCGAGTAACCATGGCGAATCGGACAGCAGAACGCTTCTCATGAAAGGGTGGTGACTCTGGCGAGCAAAGCACATCTGAATGCTATAACTTGATTCGGCCCAGACCAGGCCTTATCATCTACGGCAGGTAGCATGACAGCGTAGAATATGCGGGGGAGTTCAGATGAAGCCAATGAAAAAGATAGCCATTGCTGGAGGAGGGGCCATGGGAATAGCCCTGGCCGCTACTCTGAGTGCCAACAATGCAGTAAGTCTGTGGATCCGCGATAAGAAACGAGCAAAAGAAACAAAGAAGAAGAGAGAGAGCAAGAAGCACTTGCCAGGAGTCAAGATCCCGGAATCCGTGTTCATTTCTTCAGATCTGGCAGAGGTCATTGAGGGTGCAGACCTGATTATCGTTGCTGTTCCCTCGTTCAACATGCGTGATGTTCTGCAGTTGCTCAAGAATCTCTTTGGTGAGAAAGCAGGAAAATGGCCATCATTGGTGGGACTGGCCAAGGGGATGGAGAAGGAAACCTTACAGCTTCCTTCAGACATGGTGGGAGACATCTTTGGCAGAATAGGGATTCCTTATTCACATCTAGCGGTTCTCGGTTTTGCCAGCGAGATTGCCAGAGGAAGGCCGACCACTGAGGTCCTGGCTTCAAATGATCCGGTGTTGACCAAAGAAATCAAAGAAATCCTGGAAACCGAAGAATTCCGGATTCTGGCAAGCAACGATCTGATCGGTGTTCAGCTCGGTGGAACCCTGAAGAACATCCTGACTATAGGAATAGCTATTGGCGAAGCAACTGAAAAGGATCCAAAAATCAGAAAGAAGCTACTTTCCTCAGCTATCGATGAGTTGGTGAGCATCGGTACAGCGCTCGGTGGAGCACCAGAGACACTCAAGGACCTCTCCGGACAGGGGGACTTGATTCTAACTTCATCCAGCTCACTCAGCCGAAGCTATCGAGTTGGCAGAAGAATCTACAAAGAAGGTATCCTGCCTATTAAGAACGAAATCGAAAAAAGGCGATTCACTGCTGAGGGATGGGAGAGTGTTCAGGCTGTTTATCGAATCTGTCAGGAACGCGATCTCGAAGCACCGATAGTGACTGAAGTATACAGGGTCATCTATGAGGGCAAGTCGCCTGAAGAAGCAGCACAACACCTGGTCAACCTGGTCAAGGAAGCGGAAAAGGAGGAGAAGGAGAGGAAGAAAGGAAAGACCAAGGAGAAGGACAAGAAGAAAGGCAAGTCTAAGGACAAAGACAAGGATAAGAAGAAGGACAAGAAGAAGGACGGGGCCAAGGAAAAGGA
>JBGOWL010000022.1:0-11770 GCA_041478585.1 Dehalococcoidia bacterium
ATCAAGGGCAATGTTGCTGTTATTCCTTCCCACGGTGTATCGCCCAATGTGCTGGAAGAGCTCGCATCTCGCGGCCTGAAGATAATGGACACCACTTGCCCTAACGTTCGAAAGGCACAGACTACCGCCAGGGAACTATCTGAAGCTGGTTTCTGGGTCATAATCTTTGGGGATCCGACTCATCCTGAGGTCAAAGGCATTCTCGGCTGGGCTGGGCACAGGGGTATGGCCACCTTGGACAGCAAATCGATTACGAAGCTGGATGAATTACCTTCACGTTTGGGAATCCTTTCTCAGACCACTCGAAACCCTGCCCAATTTGTGGACTTTGTAGATAACATCATCGGTTCACTCACCTCACAGATAGACGAATTGCGCATTATCAATACTCTGTGCAACATCACCAAGAATCGGCAGACAGCAGCACTGGAACTGGCCAAGAAAGTAAGCCTGATGATAGTGGTCGGAGGACGAAACAGCGCCAATACCCGTTGCCTTGCCCAGGTATGTTCTTCAACAGGAACAGAAACACATCACATTGAGACAGCAGACGAGATCAAAGACGCTTGGCTCAAAGGTCAAAGGTCCATCGGGATAACTACCGGCACCTCAATACCACACAGTGTTATAGATGAAGTTATGTTAAAATTGGAGGAAATGCGAAGGAGACTGGATGCAGACTGAGAAGTCCGCCATCTACCTGAACATCGATAAGCAGAAGAAAGCCCGGTTTCTTCCCCTTATCGACTGCTCTGGGAAGGCCTACCTGCGTTTGCAGGAAGATGAGTAACATGCAGATCAATGTCGCACAACTGCTCAAGGAACCCACCGGATCCAGCCGCACCATGGCGCTCGATCATACCGTATGCCTCGAGCAAAATGAGGCGTCTCACGTCTGCGGCCAGGCGGAACTGTTGCGGGTGGCAAAAGGCGTCCTCGTTCGGGGAACATTCACCGTCGAACGCCAATTGATCTGCAGTCGATGTCTGACACTCTTCCCCCTGGCACTGGTATTCAGCGCAGAAGAAGAGTTCTGTCCATCTATAGACGTAATCAGCGGCAACACCTTGCCTTTGCCTGAAGATTCAACTACCTTTACAATTGATGAACACCACATTTTGGACACTACCGAGCTTGTTCGCCAGTACAGTCTACTCGCTACGCCAATGAAACCTCTCTGTACACCTGATTGCGCCGGTCTCTGTCCACATTGTGGAGCCGATTTGAATCGGAAGCCTTGCCACTGCACTGCCAATATCGAAACACCGTTTTCGGTCGCATTCAATACACTGAAATCTGCAAGAAAGTCGAGGTAAGCCAAAAATGCCACCACTACCCAAGAGAAGAACTTCCAAGGCACGTCACCGTGAACGCCGAAGCCATTTGGCTCTCATACCACCCTCCACCGAACCCTGCCCGAGATGCCACGCTTTGAAGCTATCCCACACCGTTTGTGCCAACTGCGGAACCTATGGAGGTGAAGAGGTTATCAACCCCAAAAACAAGAAGAAAGCCTAGTAGTCGTCATCGAGCAGAAGTGGCATTTCAATCTGCCAGGAAATAGCACAACCACGGTGTGCACATCAAACCCGTGCCCCTTCAGTCTTGAGATAATCCCCATCAGCATTCATGAATAAACGAGAACTGACCGCTTATGTCTTTCCTGGTCAAGGTTCACAGTGGGTGGGCATGGCACGTGACATCTATGAAAGCTCAATCCAAGCCAGGGAGGTCTTTGAAGAAGCCGACTCAAGTCTCGGTTTTGCCCTTTCACAGCTGTGCTTCGAAGGGTCCCAGGATGTACTTCGTCAGACCATAAATGCTCAACCAGCAATCCTCACGGTCAGCACAGCCTATCTAAGAGCCAGTGTGCAGCTTGATGACAAAGCCACTCTCCCGGCTTTCGTAGCCGGCCACAGCCTGGGTGAGTATACAGCCTTGGTGGCTGCCCAGGTACTCACCTTTAGAGATGCTCTCTACCTTGCTAGAGAAAGAGGACGCCTTATGCAGGAAGCCGGAGAGAGGAATCCCGGTGGCATGTTAGCTATCATAGGCCTCAACGAAATGGCCGTGAGGGCCGTCTGCGACACGTCAGGAATTCAAATCGCCAACATCAATTGCCCGGGGCAGATAGTGGTTAGCGGCCCTGCTCATCTACTGCCCCAGGCCACGGAATTGGCCAAAGCCAAAGGTGCTCAGAGAGTCATACCCCTCCAGGTCAGCGGCGCCTTCCACTCCCGCCTGATGGAGCCCGCCGTTGAAGGAATGTCTCATGCTATCTCAACCCTTACCTTTCGAGATGCCACCATCCCAATAATCGCCAATACCACTGCTCTCCCACTGACCAGTGCCCCAGCTCTAAGAGCTGAATTGCTCAGCCAGCTACTTAACTGTGTCCAGTGGCAGAAATCCATAGAACACATGATCAAAGAAGGAGTAACTACTTTTGTCGAGATAGGGCCAGGGCAAGTGTTGACCGGGCTAATCAAGAGGATCAGCAGCAAAGAGGTCAAGGCCATCAGCATGGAGAACGACAATCACAAGCGCGATAACAGCTAGTTTCCATGCACTTTGCATACGTCGAGAGAGAGACTATCAACAAAAACATGCCAAGACATCTTCACTTGCAAACAGACCAATGCTATACTAGGGCGACATGCCCATTGTGCTCTGTGATATTTCGTTGAGTAATAGCGCCATGAAGACATCCCTGCCCATCAGGCGAGAAGCAAGAGCGTTGGCTCTCCAGACGTTGTTTGAGGTTGACTGCACCCATCATAACCCAATGGAGTCTTTGGCCAGGCTAACCGAAGACTCATCACTGCCTGACGAAACCATCAACTTCATACGGGAGCTTGTGCTCAGGGTACAGGAGAATGGGGGGGCTATCGATGCATTGATCCAAAGGTTTGCGCCTGCTTGGCCCTTGCAACAGCTTTCAATTGTTGACAGGAACATCCTTAGGCTGGCCATCTACGAGCTTCTATCCGAGATAACTCCGGCAAAGGTAGCCATTAATGAAGCCGTCGAACTGGCCAAGGTCTTCGGAAGCGACAGTTCTCCAAAGTTTACTAACGGCGTTCTGGGTTCTGTCTACGCCGATCTCGTCAATCAGAAGCAGAAAACTAAATAAGGAGGTGACTACCTAGTGCCCACAGTCTTCGAGAGAGTGAAACGGGTTATCGTAGAGCAACTTGGCGTCAAAGAAGAGGACGTAGTTCTCAAAGCATCCTTTGTCGACGATTTCAACACTGATTCCTTGGACTTGGTCGAACTCATAATGGCGTTGGAGGAGGAGTTCAGCAATCCAAACAAGAAGGTGGAGATTCCCGACGAAGATGCAAGGAAGATTGTAACCGTCGGTGATGCCGTAGACTATATCAAGGACTTCGGGGTAGAGGACTCATAGGGGCTTACATCACTTGGTGGACCAAACAGTAGCAACACCAAAGCTTTCCCTTTTCCCACAAACAGCAGGAGTGAATGGCCCAGGTCACCTCACTCTCGGTGGGTGTGACGCCGCGGCTTTAGCAGCCAAACACGGCACACCCCTCTACGTTTTCGACGAAACCACCATACGCAAGAAATGTGCAGAATACCGCACTGAGTTCAGCCAACGCTATCCAAATACACTGGTTATCTATGCGTGTAAGGCTTTTGTCAATCCCACTTTGGCCATTCTGCTTCATGAGGAAGGGCTGGGACTAGATGTAGTCTCAGCCGGTGAGATCTCAATTGCCAGATCTGTTGCCTTTCCCTCGGATAAGGTCTATTTCCACGGCAACAACAAGAGCCGCGGCGAACTGGCATTGGCCCTGGAATGGGGAATCGGTCGCGTAGTAGTAGACAACTTCCATGAGCTTCATTTGTTGGCAGCTCTGGCCGCAGAAAAGGGCGTAGTTCAGGATATCCTGCTGCGCATCTCCCCTGGTGTCGACCCTCACACCCACAAATACATCACCACCGGTGTTCTGGATAGCAAGTTTGGCTTTCCTCTGGCTACAGGCCAGGCTGAAGAGGCACTTGCCCGGGCGATAGCCACCCCGAGTCTCAATGTGGTTGGATTGCACTTCCATCTGGGCTCTTCCATCTTTGAGGCAGCGCCATACGTGGAGGCTATCGAACAAACGCTTCGCTTCGCGATTCGAATGAAGGAAGAACACGGCTTCAAGCTGACAGAGCTGAATGTCGGCGGCGGCTTCGCTGTTCAATACCAATTGCATCCTCCACCTCCTCCGACCAGCGAATATGCTGAAGTCATAACATCAGCACTCCTCAGACTGGTTCACCAGTTGGCACTGGACCCACCACAACTGATAATAGAACCAGGAAGAGCAATAATCGCACAAGCAGGAGTAGCACTCTATAGAGTGGGGGCAACAAAGGATATCCCGAGTATACGCAAGTATGTCTTTGTCGATGGCGGAATGGGGGACAACATCCGCCCTGCCCTTTATGGCTCCCAGTATGAAGCAGTTGTAGCCAACAAGGTCAACGAAGCAGAAACAGACCTGGTGACCATAGCTGGCAAGTTCTGCGAGTCGGGTGATATCCTGATCAAGGACATCCGTCTCCCCGTGGTAAGAGAGGATGACATCATTGCCATACCAACCTCGGGTGCCTACTCTCTCCCCATGGCCAGCAACTACAATGCATCTCTGAGGCCAGCGATTCTGATGGTCACTGAAGGCCAATCTCGCCTCATAAGGCGCCGGGAGACTCACCAGGACCTGACCAGATGCGATCTCTCCTAGACCAAAGACAGGAGTGATCTAGCACACCATAGCCGGATCGAAGCTCATGTGGCAGGTATTAGGACAACCCAAGATCATCACGCTACTGGAACATGGTATCCAGCGAGAACAGCTCTCCCATGCCTATCTCTTTGTAGGCCCGCCTCACGTGGGCAAGCTCACCCTGGCAATCAACTTCGCCCAGGCAGTCAATTGTGATTCACAGGATGTCCCGTGTCAGCAGTGCCCCTCCTGCCGACGTATTGCAGCCGCCAAGCACGCTGACGTTCAGATAACGGATCTGGTTTCCCCAGAAGCCAAAGGTATCGGCATTGATCAGATCAGGGACATGCAGATGGCCTCTCATCTGCCACCCTATGAGGGCAAACGCAAGGTATTCATCCTTGACAAAGCCGATCTGCTCTCTCATGAAGCTGCCAACTGCTTGCTCAAAACGCTGGAGGAACCCCCTCCCAACGTCCACCTTGTCCTGTTAACAGCTCGAGAGAGTAGACTGCTGCCCACCGTCCTCTCCCGTTGCCAGCGGGTCGAGCTGCGCCCACTTCCCACCAGCGTGGTCGGAGACATTCTAACCAAGCACCATAATATATCTCATGACAAGGCAAGCCTACTCTCAAGACTATCCGCCGGATGCCTCGGCTGGGCACTCCTGGCCAAAGATGATGATAGAATCCTCGACGAGAGGCAGCAGAGCATAGTCACCTTCATCGATCTCAGCAGCGCCAACCTGCAGCAGCGGCTCGCCTATGCAGCCGACCTGGCAGCCCAATTCAGCAAGGGTCGAGACAGAGCGGCTGAGGTCCTCTCATCATGGCTGCAGTGGTGGCGCGACCTCCTCCTGGTCAAGGGGGGGAATGGACAATCCATCACCAACATTGACTGTCAAGCGGCTCTCTCCAGTCAAGCCGAAAGTCTGACCATAAGGCAGATTTCTGAATTCATCCGCCATCTTCAAGCAGCCAGCAAGCAGCTTGAACAGAATGTGAACGCTAGGTTGGCCTTAGAAGTGCTTATGCTGAGAATGCCCTGAGCAAAGGATGGTTTGAAAAATGGATCAGATTGGCGTTTCCGAAAGACTCATCAGGCCCCATCTCCTCCGAATGAAACCTTATGGTTACATTGCGCCCCTGGAAGTCCTGGCCGAGGATGCCGGTATTCCCATTGAGCAGCTTATCAAACTGGACGGAAACGAGAATCCCTACGGCTGCTCCCCCAGAGTGAAGGATGCCCTGTCGAAATATCCTTACTATCACATCTATCCTGATTCGGAGCAGCGACAGCTGAGGAAGGCTCTGCAAAACTACGCGGGAGTTTCTGCAGATCAGATCGTGGTAGGCAGCGGCAGCGACGAAATCATCGATTTCATCATGCGCCTCTTTATCAACCCCGGAGACAGGGTCATCAATTGTGTGCCCACCTTCGGTGTCTACCACTTCAGCACAGAATCCCACGGTGGCACCGCAATTGCCGTGCCCCGTGACGAATCCTTCGCTATTGATGTCCCCGCTGTGAAAAAGGCCATAGATCAAGGCACCAAGGTTGTTTTCGTTGCTTCTCCAAACAACCCCACTGGCAATACCACCCCCAAGGCAGATATCCTCCATCTTCTGGATAACAATGTAATTGTGGTCATCGACGAAGCATACCATGAATTCGGCGGCCAGACCATGATCCCTCTGGTTGCCAGCCACGACAACTTGATCGTCCTGCGCACCTTCAGCAAATGGGCAGGGCTGGCCGGCTTGAGGGTTGGCTACGGCATCTTCCCCAAGAACATCGCCAGCCACCTCTTCAGGATCAAACCACCATACAACGTCAATGCCGCTGCCCAGATTGCCGCCCTGGAATCCCTCAGAGACCTCGACTATTTACAGCAGACAATCAAAGCTATCGTTTCAGAGCGAGAACGCCTTTCTGCCAAGCTGGCCCAGACAGGAGCACTCAGTCCGTGGCCATCGGAGGCCAACTTTGTCCTCTGCTCCGTCACGAACAATCAGGCCTCTGGAATCTATCACGAACTGAAGCGGAGAGGCATCCTGGTACGTTTCTTCGACACTCCTCTGCTCAATAACTACCTTCGCATCAGCGTGGGAAAGCCTGAACACACCGACGCTCTGCTTGCGGCTCTCAGCCAGATTTGCTAGAATAGCTACAGTTGGCCATCTACAAAAAGAGGAGGAATACAAAACAATATGGTGAAGCAGTTCTACGGCGTAAACATAGCAGTGAAAGACCTCGAAGCGGCAGTTAAGAAGTACGGCGGCTTCCTGGGTGTTCCGCCTGTCTACACCAAGCCCGAGGACTTCGCCTTCCCCGGGTTGACCGGCGCTTCATTCCACGTTGGTACTGTCAGCGTCAACCTCATCGCCTCTAGCAACCCGGAGACATCGATCTACAAGTTCGTGGAAAGCCGGGGAGAAGGTGTGTTCCTCATCTCCCTGAAAGTGGACAACCTCGAGCAGGATATGAAGGACTTCACCGAAAAGGGCGTCAAGTTCGTGAGCGACAAGCCCCTCACCTACTCCGGCGGCAAGGTTAATTTCGGCCACCCCAAGTCGCTTCACGGTGTCCAGATTGAGTTCATCCAGCCAGATAAATAGTCCAAAAGAAATATCCTGAGAAACCACCGGAACGGCTAGACTCGCAAATCTAGCCGTTCTGCATTACCCGAAGAATAGCCGCACAGAGAACCGACCAGCTCTCAAATGATAAAGCGTTTCGTTGATGTTGGCATAGCAGTAACAGACCTCGACGTCGCAGTCGCCACCTATTCCCGTGTCCTAGGTACAAGCCCCAGAATGCTGGGACCTGAACACTATGCATACCCCGGGCTCAAAGGTGCCCGATTCTATATCGGAAATGCTACCATAAGCCTGGTTGCCTCTAATAACAGCAGAAGCCCCATCGCCAAGTTCATCGAGACTAGGGGAGAAGGCGTCAATCACATCTCTTTCGAAGTCACGGACATAGAGCAGGACATGAAGGACATGACAGCCAGGGGTGTGACCTTCCTTACCCAGAGGCCATTACCATTCCCCGAGGGGCAGGTGGTCTTCGCCCATCCCAAATCCACACATGGTGTCCAGATCGCCCTCGTCCACCCAGCGCTTGGCCTTGACTTGCTGAACCCGTCAGCCAACCGCTGAAACCGCTCTTCCCACAGTCCATCGCCCCACAATCACAGAAAAGCAACAGGGGATGACCTGAGGTCATCCCCTGTCCGGATCTCCATCCGTTCTAGCTCTGCGTTAGCCTCTACATCCGTCTAGCGGCCACCAGGCGTGTTACCGACCAGACTATCCCGCCAACAGCAGCCAGAACGCCAGCCACGCCAATCAGAATCAGGAATACCCCGAACAGATCGGCAAAGCCAGCCTCAGCATTCAGCTTGTTCGCTTCAGCATCAGTTAGAGCTTCAATCCTATTGGCCTCTGCATCAGCCTTGGCAGCCTGGCCGTCAAGCCATGCCGCAGCACCAGTGCCAAGCCCTGTCAGGGCATCCTCAATAGTGCCGTTGACACTTGTGTCAGCCGTGATCACTCCAGTCATCTTGTCTATCGCAGTCTGATAGTATGTGGCCGCACCGCTGAAGTCGCCATTGGCATACGCCGTGTCACCAAGAGCGGCCTGAGCCTGCGCTTCTACCATGAGCTGCGAACCTTCTGCACTGGGGATGAAATTCGTGGGCCGATACATGTTACTGTACTCTTGCTTCAGCTGCCTGGCACTGGCCTGGTCGGCCGAATAGACAGCGAAGTCTGTACCAACAACAACCGGGAAGCGCGAATAGTACTCGTAGAACGCGTATACTTGTTCCCACTGCGTGGGCGCTGTTACCAAAGTGATTTCACCAGTCTCTGCCACAAAGGCATAGGCAGCGGTGGCTACCTCGGTCAGCGTCTGAGTCACTGTATTCCTCAAGAAGACTCTCAGAGACCCTGACACAACCGGGTTCGCTCCAGTCGTGAACACAGTGTTCACTCCGTCGCCAAAGCCCAAGTATTCTGGGTAGTTGTAGGTCGCCCAAACCTGGATCCCCGAGGACGGGGGACCGGAGACGAAACTTACCTTACCCGAGTAGTTGTTCACTGTATAGGCACTGGAACCCACTGGCGTTATCGTCTGAGCCGCGGTATCCACAAGCGTGATCGCTACTGAATTCGGCACCACAGGCCAAAGGAATGTGAAAAAGTCCACGTTAATGCCATTGCCGTTACCAAGCCAGTCGTTGGCATTTCTGTATCTCAGATAGCTCACTCCCTGCTGCTGGTACCCCACAATTATCTGGTAGCTATGGAGAGTTGCATTGCTGGCTACGTCCGTGGACGGCACATCAAACCCGAACGTGACCACTCCATTCTCGTTATCCCTGATCTCAGCAGGATAGCCCGTAGCCGCATACTCTTGGCCCCAGTCAAACTTAACCTTGGCTTCCTTGATGGTTATGTCTGCTGTCCCACCCGTGTTGTTGAACACCGACGCTGTTAGCTTCGCCGCAGAGCCGGTCTCGTAGGCCACTACATTGGTGGCATAGAAACTGTCGTACCCTCTGTACGCAATCTCAGCCCAGTTGTACGATGTGACATCTGCTTGTGCTGCCTTGGGAACAATCACAGCTGCAAGAGCTGCGAAGATGAAGCTCACCACCAACACCAAGGCAAAACTTCGTTTCACCACTTACTTCTGACCTCCTTTGCAATTCATCAATCTTTCCTAATACCCCTCCTACCACACTTCAACAACCACATAGGCAATTTATGATAACCATCTGTGAAATAACGGCGTTATCACCTCCTTTTTCCCCCGTATTCCGCTTCGTAGTTTAGCACTAGTTTCCCTTTTGTCAATAGGTATGTTAAAATCCCTCTTACGAATCTGGAACACAGCGCAAGCTCTCAGATGGAACAGCTCCGCGCAGACCTGACTGGCAGAGGCATAATAGCCACAGATTCTTTGCCGGTTTCCGGAGCGAAGTAGCCCATCAAGTATAAACGACACTGGGAGAGACGGTAGCCATGCCCAATAGAACAGCAACTGTGAAGCGCCAGACCAGCGAGACCAGCATCAGTGTGGAACTGAATGTAGATGGGAAGGGTGATTTCGAGATAGCCACGGGTTTGCGCATGCTCGACCACCTCCTGACCCAACTGGCCCGGCATGGCGCCTTCAACCTCAAGGTTTCAGCAACAGGGCCTGATCCTCACCACCTGGTCGAGGATGTAGCTCTCTGCCTGGGGCGCGCTCTAAACCAGGCGCTGGGCGAAAAGCAAGGCATTGTACGCATGGCTCACGCCATCGTGCCAATGGATGATGCGCTGGCTCTCGTAGCAGTGGACATCAGCGGAAGAGGCTATGCCGTTTTGGACATCACCTTCGATGACAAGAACATATCCGACTTGCCTGCCAGCCTGGTCAGTCACTTCCTTGAGTCGTTAGCCTCTGAAGCCAGACTGAATCTGCACGCGCAGGTATTCAAGGGGAACAACGATCACCACAAGGCGGAAGCAACCTTCAAAGCGCTGGCAAGGGCGCTCGATGCAGCCACCCGGCTTGATGATCGTATCAGAGATAGGATACCCAGCACCAAGAACGTTATCGATTGACAGCCTTGGCCTGCCCACTAACCTACTGAGCTACGAAGCCACCGTCTGCTGCCATGGCATGCCCGGTAACAAATGACGCCGCGTCTGAACACAACCAAACGACTGCCTCACCGATCTCTTCAGGCTTGGCCCACCGCCTCATCGGCGCAGGCAGGGTCTCACCCATCTGCGGCTGTTTGGCCAGTCGCTTCGACATCCCTGTCCGAACACCGCCCGGGCATATGGCGTTTACCCTTATGTTGGACTTGGCATATTCCAGTGCCGCTACCTTGGTGAGCTGAACCACGCCCCCCTTCGAGGCGCAGTAGGCCGATAGGCCCGGCAGGCCCACCAGGGCTCCCACCGAGGCCGTATTGACGATCACTCCGCCACCCTGTTTCAGCATCTGCGGGATTTCGTACTTCATACAAAGCCACTCGCCTTTCAGATTGGTGGCTATTATGCTGTCCCAGTTCTCCTCAGTGCAGTCGGCAGTAGAAGACACATTTCCTTCGATACCGGCATTGTTGAAAGCACAGTCCAGCCTGCCATATGTTTCTACTGTCTTATCTACCAGAGCCTTTACCCCTGACCCCTGTGAGACGTCACACCTCACAAACATGGCCTCTCCCCCGGCCTCCTTGATAAGGCGAACCGTCTCCTGGCCCTCTTCAACAAGTATGTCGGCCACCACCACCTTCGCCCCTTCGCGAGCGAAGATCTGCGCCGTCGCTCGCCCGATTCCCACTGCCCCACCGGCAACCAGGGCTACCTTATCTTTCAGTAATCCAGACAATTGCCTTCCTCCCTCTCAAATTGCCCCTTGTGGCTAAGTTCTGTCCTGCTCTATGTAGCGTATCCATGATCAAGTTAACCATGGCTATCTTAGCAACATCGCAGCACTGCGCGCAACCCAATCCTTCATGCCACCCTGCCACAATGTACATCAATGTTTCTTCACAGGGCAAAATCAGCCGGCCTGTGATATCATCTGTACTAACCCACCGGGGATCAATCCCAGGAACACCAATGCAGATTACCGAGGTAGCCCAGGACACATACCTTATCGACCCCGCATCAGACTCAGAGTTCTCTCTGGGCGAGATCGCCTATCTCCTGGTTGACAATCCGCCTGTGTTGATTGAGCCAGGTTCAACAACCACAGCTTCAAGGTTACTGAGTCGATCCCGGGAGCTCAGCAGTAATCTCGACAAGGTAGAATATATCATTCCTACCCATATCCACGTCGATCATGGTGGAGGATCAGGCTTCCTGGCCCAGAAGCTCCCCCACACCAAAGTCGTGCTCCATCCACAAGGAGCAAAGCACATGGCAGAGCCTGCCAAACTCATCCACAATACCCGACTGGTCTTCGGTGAAGATTTCGAGGCCACCTTCGGCCCTATCCTTCCCGTCCCAAGCGATCAGATACAC